>NZ_DEXB01000016.1:0-100585 GCF_002366485.1 Hyphomonas sp. UBA3195 | reverse complement strand
GCGATCAGGGCCCGGACCGTGTCAGCCGTTACGCCGCCATTGGACGAGGCCGTCACAGTCGCCGGAGCCGCACTCATTGCCGGCGCAGGCGCCGAGGCGACACCCGACGCGTCGATCATGCCCGCAATCGCGGCAATCGTGCGCAAGTCCACGAGCTGTTCCGGATCAATCTCCGGCAGGCTTGGCATGCGTTCGCGCAGGGTCGACAGGATCTCGACCTGCTTGATGGAGTCGACACCGAGTTCGCCTTCCATATCCATGTCGGGTTCGAGCATGTCTTCGGGATAGCCGGTCTTTTCGGCAATGATGCCGCGGACCAGGCTGATGGAATCTCCCCCTGATGCAGAGGGTACTGGAGCCGGGGCCACCATCGGAGCTGGCTGAACGGAGGCTTGTGGCTGGGGCGCCGGTTGGGCTGCGGGTACAGGGACCGCCAACGGCGCGGGAGCGGCTGCGGGCTCTACTTCACGATAGGCGCCATTCGGTTTCACATCCATGGCCGGGGGTTGCGGCTGAACCTGAGCCGCTGGCGCAGGAGCTGGCAAGGCCACGGGCACCTGAGTACGCACAGGTTCGAGGGGTACCTGGCCCGCCATCTGTGCGGCCACGTTCAGGAAAGCCGAATGGGCCGTCGACATGGCAGACATGTAGTCGGCATGGCGCTGGGACACTTCCTGCATGATCCGCTCAGAGACCGTCGCATCTGGCGCCACAGTGGAATGGGAGTGCACGGCGTATTCCGGGCCTTTTGAGGATGTGTCTTGGGTCATGGGACTGCCTGTCTGTTCTGGAAGGACTTTGTGTTCCGGGCGCGGGGAAGATGGCGCCTGAACGGGATTGCTGGTGGATTGAAATTGTGCGGCTGGGCGATCCTGCACGGACGGCTTTTCCGGATTCGGCAGGGCACGGCCGGCCGCGCCATTCGCCGGAGGATAAGGCTTGTTGTAATTGCCGCCGGAAATCTTCACGGCGTGCTTGGACGGCGCTGGCTTTGGCGGCTGGGCCGGAAGGTCTGCGAACAGGCCGGCATAGTCGAGGTCGATGCCCGAGACGCCGAGGGTGGCGATGGCCAGGAGGAACTGGTTCACGCCATTGCGGCGTTTGTGATCCAGTGAAACGGCCAGATGCGGTTGCTCCCCCAGGATATGGCCCACCAGACCGGTGACCACGCCGCCCGGGCCGACTTCCACGAACACGCGTGCACCGGCCGCGTACATCGCCTCAACCTGTTCGCGGAAGCGTACCGGCTGGATCAGCTGGTCAGAGATGAAGGCCGGAAGGTCGGCGACCTTGGCATCATATTTCTGCGCTGTGGCGTTCGCGAAGACGTCGAGTTTCGGAACGCGTAATTTCTGCTTTGCGAGCACTTTGGCGAAGGGCGGAACCGCTTCGGCAACGATCTCGGAATGGAAGGCGGTTGCGACCGGCAGCATCCGCGCCTTCAAGCCGAGGGTTTCGCACTCTACTCGCGCCTGTTCCACAATGTCTTGCGCACCCGACAGCACGACCTGGTCCGGCCCATTGTCATTGGCAAGGACGAGGCCTTGTCCGATCTTCCTCAATACCGGTGCTATTGTCGCGGAATCGGTCTGGACTGCCAGCATGGCGCCCTTGGTGTTGCCCGCCGCCTTGGCCATGAGCGCACCGCGCTCCGCAGCCACCGTGAGGGCCGTATCGGAATCCATCACGCCCGCCAGATGCAGCGCCATGATCTCGCCGAAGCTGTGGCCTGCGGCCATGTCTGCCTGCAAGCCGAGTTGTGACAGAAGGCCCAGTTGCGACAAGGCCACTGCTGCGATGGCCGGCTGGGCATGCTGCATCTCGGTGAGAGTCTGGGTTTGCGCGCCGAAATCGACCTGATCGAATGCCGCCGGCGGGAAGGACAATTTGTCGAGCCTCAGCTTGCCGGTGCGCTTGTGGCTGGCTGCCTGATCCCATACTGCCCGAGCCTCCGGGAACGCCATGGCCAGATCAGAGCCCATTCCGACATATTGGCTGCCTTGACCGGAGAACATGAAGGCGATCTTGCCATCCACAGGCGCATCGAATGAGACAAAGCAATCGGCCTTGAACGGACGAATACCTACCTCCCCTGCCCGAATCTGGCTTGCGAGACTCTCCGACTTGGTTTTGAGATCGTCTGCGGTTTCAGCAATGATCGCAGCCCGTGCTGGAGCTTTCGATTCGAAGCCCGCATGTGTTTGTGAAGCGGCGTACGCCAGCGATGCGTCATCCACGCCGGATGCGCTGGCCTCGATTGCTGTCGCAAGGGCACCGGGCGTGTCTGCGCTGAACAGAAAAAGTTCCGCCGGAAAGACCCGGTACGGTCGTATTGCGGTTTTGCCGACATATTCTTCCAGGGTCACATGGTAATTGCTTCCACCAAACCCGAATGAGCTGACTGATGCCCGGCGCGGTCGCTTCTTTGTCGTGATCCAGGGACGGGGTTCGGTGTTCAGGTAAAAAGCACTGCTTTCCTTGATGACATCCGCGGGCTCCTCAACCTTGATCGTGGGCGGAAGGACTTTACGACTGAGCGCGTTGACGGTCTTGACGAGACTCGCAACGCCAGCAGCCGCCTTGGAATGCCCCATTTGTGATTTTACGGATCCGAGCGCGCACCATGGTTCGTCTGATTTGACTTCACCGAACACGAGATGCAGGCCGTCCAGTTCTGCCTTGTCACCAGCCTTGGTGCCTGTGCCATGCCCCTCCATCAAGTCGACAGCTTCCGGACCATATCCGGCCTGAACATAGGCACGTTTAAGCGCGCGGGCCTGTCCCTCAGGAACCGGTGCATAGATCGCCGTCCCCTTCCCGTCCGAGCCGCCACCCAATCCACGAATTACCGCATGTATCGTGTTGCCGTCGCGCTCGGCATCGTCCAGCCGGCGCAGCGCCAGCATGCCAATACCTTCCCCCAGCATCGTACCATCGGCACTATTCGAAAACGGTCGGCAGTCGCCCGTCGGCGACAGGGCCGGTGTTTTCGAGAAGCACATATACATCAGGATATCGTTCAGTGCGTCGACACCTCCGGTCAGGACCGTATCGCTGTCTCCGGCGCGAAGTTCGTGCAGGGCGATGCTGAGGGCTGACAGGCTGGAGGCGCAGGCGGCATCGGTGACCATGTTGCTGCCGCCCAGGTCAAAGCGGTTGGCGATCCGCCCTGCCACGACGTTCCCAAGCAAGCCGGGGAATGTCGCCTCCTGCCATTCGACATAATGGTTCTCGATCCGCTCAGCGAGTGCGACAACCTCGCTTTCTGGCATGCCTGCTTCGCGCATCGCATTGACCCAGACCGGGCGCTGCAGACGGCCTGCCATATGAGCGGTCAGTTCTGTCGCCGACGCCACGCCGAGGATCACGCTGGTGCGGGATTTGTCGATCCGGCCTTCACTGTCCCGCTCGATATCCTGTAAGGTCGCATAGGCCGCGATCAGTGCCAGCAATTGCGCAGTGTCGGTCCCTTCCATCGTTTTGGGCGGGATGCCGAACGTCAGGGGGTCGAAGGCAACTGGATCAATGAACCCACCGCGCCGACCGTACGTCTTGTCCTTCGCCAGCGGGTCGGAGTCATAATAGTCATCCACGAGCCAATGGCTTGCTGGCACGTCGGACAACAAATCCCGCCCTTCGAAAATATCGCGCCAAAAGCCGGTCACGTCTCCCCGGCCCGGGAAGATTGCGCCCATGCCCACAATGGCAATCGGAGTGGCAGCTTTTGAGCTCATGATCTGCTGGCCTTGTCATTCATCGTATCAGAGAAACTTTCGAGGCGTGTAGGAGAACGCTGAGGGTGGCACGCCAATCCCACAGGCGCGCATCTGTCCGGCGCGTGTCAGACGCGTCGCGCCCTCCATCAGGTTCAGGGCGATCTGGCGGATTGTGCGGTTCTCGATGGGCTCCAGAAATGTGCCAGCGACCCATTCATTGAACGCACCCTGCGCCGGGCCGCACCAGATCTGGTAATCGGAAACGCGGTCAGGAGCACCATCACGTGCCCATTGAGCCCCCATGAACAAATAGCGACGCGCAACGAGCGCGAGCCGCTTGTTGCCATCGGTTTCGGCGCGGGCCGCCTCCTTTGGATTCGACTCCGTGATGAAGGTCCGCGTCTGCTCCCAAGCGCTCTGGAAGGATTCCCCGAGCACGCCTTCCAGCCAGTCGCGATCTTTCTGGTCCATGGTTTCAAAAGACATACCAGACTTGTAGAGCGCGTGCAGCTTGCGTGCCCGCATCGCGAAGAGCGTACCGCGCTTCAGCACCTGCACTTCGACGCCTTGCTCAAACATGTCGGCCGCAGGAGCCATGCCGATATCAGCCGGCCCTGCCTTGGCCAGCAATTGTCGCGCAGGTTCAGACAAGCCGGATTCTACGGCGGCCTGATTGATGGAGCCAGTCAACACATATGCTGCGCCCATCTGAAATGCTGCGGCCACGCCATGTGGCGTCGCTATACCCCCGCCCAGGCCGATACGGATCGCATTTGCGTCTATGCCTGTTTCTGCAGCGACACGGTCTCGCGCCAGGGACAACGAGGAAAAGAGCGGAGCGGCAGAACGATTGTCGGTGTGACCGCCACTGTCAGCTTCAGCGGTGATATCCAGCGCTATTGGTACTCTCGAAGCAAGGGCGGCCTGCTCGGCAGAAATGCTCCCTTCAGAAACCAACGTTTTCAGTATTTTTTCGGGCGCAGGCTGCATGAACTGGGTGGCAACTTCCGCGCGAGAGACCTTGGCAAATACGTGGTTGGCGCGCTGGACCTTGCCGTCCGCGCTGCGTGTGAGACCAAGCGCTGTATAACGGACGATGTCTGGCGAAAGCCTCATATAGGCTGAAGCCGACACCCGCCGGACTCCCATTGCCAGAAACAGATCGACGACGCGCGCTTCATAGCCCGGCTGTTGCGGAGAGTGGATCAGGTTCGCGCCCCAAGCAGTTTGCCCCGGTGCGATACCAGCCTTGATCTCGCGCACGCCTTCTTCAATGGTTTCAGGTTTCAGCCCCGCGCTGCCGTAGAAGCCAACGCATCCCGCGCGAACGGCTTCTATCACCATCTTCGGCGTCGCAATCCCGCGGGCCATTTCGCCGACGACATAGTTGAAGCGCGCGCCATGCGCTTGCGCAAAGGCTGCATCCCCCAACCATTCAGGATAAATTGCAGGAAGTGTGACAGAACGAGCGCCCTGCTCGTCCGCTCGCAGGGAACCGCCGCGAACGAATAGCCCGACATTCTCACGAACACGGTCCAGAACCTGATCCACCGACAGACTCATAAAGCCTTCCTGCTTGCTGACCCCGATTTCTTCGAGGACGGACGTGACTCGTACATTTGAACACAGATAAAGGAAACGCACCTCCTAAGACGTGTCAAAACCCTCTACTGTGTTCCGTGAGACAGACTCAGCTCTCTCCCTCCAGAAACTACTGTAAAGCAGCAGCCAATGAACGCAACCTGAAATAGATATTTTTTCAAATTCTATTCTTGGTTAATTTTTGTCGGGATATGGCACACCTGCCAAGCGCCATTCTATTTGGGTGCAAAGGCAAGGCCACAGACGATCCCTGCATTCACCATAGAAATGCCACGAAATCACGTTTTTCAGGCGGAATCGGGCTGTTAAGGGAACTATTCAATCATCCTTGCGTCCCGTTTTGGGACCACCTAGTGATCGGATAGCTATCGCCCGCATGCCTTGCATGTTAGGTGACGAAAAATGCCGATCCTGAGGCAAGAGGAACGAATTCTCGTGAAGTATCTGAGACACGTCTTGGCCGCAACGGCCGTTCTTTCACTGCCCATAGTTTCCGCCATTGCGGACAGTCGCGACCGCTCAAGCGAACCGGCAGTGATGGGCTATGTCGAGAATGTTTATGTCGGCAAGCTCGGCCTGGAGATGAAGGGCAAGCTGGATACCGGCGCTGATTCAAGCTCTGTTTTTGCCCGTGACGTCCATATCTACAATAAATCTGGCAAGGATGACTGGGTCCGGTTTCGTCTGGTCGGCAAGAATGGTCGCACAGTGCGATATGACCAGAATGTCCGTCGCTTCGCGCTGATCAAGCTGAAAACCGGCGGAACCATCCGGCGTCCCGTCATCCACTTGCCGCTCTGCATCGGCGGCGTCAGTGGACTCGCTGAAGTCAATTTGGCTGACCGCGAGGATTTCGAGTACGACTTCCTGGTAGGCCGCGAGTTCATGGCATCCCGCGTGCTTGTTGATTCCTCTTCGACATTCATCGCCGAAGGCAGCTGCGAAAAAGACGACAGTGAATAGTTTTACACATACCCGACTACTTGCGCTGGTTCTGGCCGCTATCGGCCTCGGCATATTCGCAACCAAAGTTCTGCAATTGGACTATCCCCTGACGCCCGGCGAACGGACGACCACATGGGATTTCGAAATCTACCTCGATTTCGACACGAGCAACCAACCCGTCCGACTGGAAACCTATATTCCATCGAACAGTGAAAACCGCAGGGTGTCTCAGGAGCAATTCTACAACGGCGCCTTTGGTCTGCGCCTGAATGCGCGCGAGGGTGATGGCCGGACCGCGATCTGGACTTACCGCTATCCGAATGACCGGAAAGTGCTCCGCTACCGCGCGCGCCTGCTCGGCGAAACGCTCGCTAGCCCCTTGCCGGAAAGCATGCAGCGCAAGCTGCGCCGCGCCGCGCCTGAAGCCGAGAATGACCTTGAACGGCAAGCCTTCCTGGTCTGGTCGACAGATCTGCGCCGGCGATCCGCTGACGATGAATCTCTCGCCGATCTGGTGTTGGAAGAGATATTCGTGGACGGCGATGTCGATGAGGTGGAAGCGCTCTTGTCTCCCACACTCACCCGTCAGATCGCCCGCCTTGCGCTCGCACGTGATGTGCTGACAAGTCAGGGAATTCCAGCGCGGGTCGCTAATGGTGTTTACATGGACCAGGCACGCCGACGGGCCGAAATCCGTCACTGGCTTGAATACCATGCCGATGGAGCCGATCGACGCTACTTCCCCGGCCCGGACCCCGAAGAATTTTTCACGATCTGGCATGGCACGAATGATTTTATTCGCGCGGAAGGCATTTCGGACCTGGACCTGCAAGTCAGCCTGCAGCCGGTAAACGCAGACGTGGCGGATGTCATGCAGCGCGTCGCCAAAGCAGAAGGCTCGGCCATGCAATGGTTCTCCTTCAACCGACTGCCCATTACCACTCAGCTGGTCTATCAGGTGCTCGTCACCATCCCGGTTGGCATTCTGATGCTGGTCTTCCTGCGTCAGTTCATCGGGCTCCAGACACTCGGCACGTTCATGCCCGTCCTGATCGGAATTGCGTTCCGTGAAACCGCTCTTGTGAATGGCGTGATCCTGTTCACCGCACTGATCGCGCTGGGCCTCGCTGTGCGCTTCTATCTAGAGAAATTGAAGCTGTTGCTGGTGCCGCGATTGGCGACGGTGGTTGTGTTCATTGTTATCTGTATGGCTGTGATCGCCCAGATCATGGCGAATAACGGTCAGCGCATCGGTCTATCGATCTCGCTGTTCCCCATGGTCATTCTGACGATGACGATCGAGCGTATGTCGATCGCATGGGAAGAATACTCAGCTACAGAGGCCATCAAGCAAGGCATTGGCAGTCTCATGGTGGCGGCAGCATCGTATCTGGTGATGACCAACACGCATGTCGAATATCTGATGTTCAATTTCCCTGAACTGCTTCTGGTGATCATGGCGATCTGCCTGCTGATGGGGAAATATACCGGCTTGCGCCTCAGCGAGTTGATCCGTTTCCGTGAACTGGATGACCGGAAATGATCGGACGCTACCGGGCATTGCGACGTGCCGGACTGCTCGGAATCAACGAGCGGAATGTCCGGCTCGTCAATGAGCTCAATCCGAGGCGACTGATCCGGCTGGTTGATGACAAGCGCGAGACGAAGCGACTTGCGAACGCAGCCAATATTCCCACACCGGAACTCTATGGTGTGATCGCCAACCCGTTCCACATGCGCCATCTGGAATCCTATCTCGACAAGCCGGATGGCGTGGTCATCAAGCCCGCCAATGGCTCTCAGGGAAATGGGATTCAAGTGCTGATGGAGCCAATGCGTGGCGGCTGGCGCCGTTCCAATGGGCAGCGCGCCCTGCTCGAAGACATCCGTTTCCACGTCAATAACATCCTGTCGGGCATGTACAGCCTAAGCGGCCAACCGGATGTGGCGATGTTTGAGTACCGGGTGAAGTTCGACGAAATCTTCAATCCGATCTCATTCGGCGGCGTACCGGATATCCGGATCATTGTCGTGCGGGGCATTCCTGCCGTGGCCATGGTGCGTCTGCCGACCGCAGAATCTGACGGTAAGGCAAACCTCCATAAGGGCGGCGTTGGTGTCGGATTGGATCTTGTGACCGGCAAGACACTCAGCGGCATGCAGAATGGCAAAACCACTGACATCCATCCTGACACGGCAAACCCGCTGCGGAATTTCTCGGTGCCACACTGGGACACAATGCTCGAAATGGCAGCAAAGGCCTATGATGTAACCGGGCTCGGCTATCTCGGCGCCGACATCGTACTGGACAAGACCAAGGGGCCGCTCCTGCTGGAGCTCAATGCCCGTCCCGGCCTGGCGATTCAGGTCGCCAACCGGATCGGCATTCGCCCCCTGTTGAACGCGACTCTGAAGGCAGACATTGAGGGCCTGGATGCACTGGCCCGTGTCGAGCTCGCCAAGAGGCTCTACCGCAACCATGTCCCGGAACCGACCTTTTAGGCCAAGTCAGAATTCATAGTCGGGCAGCGAGTTGAAAGCCAGTTTCAGCGCGTCTCCCCAACGCGAAGAGATCGCCGTGAAATAGGGATCATTCTCTTCGACGCGTCGCTTCTCAGTGACTTTGTAAATGTCTTTTTCAATCGTCTGCAGATCAAGCGGCATCCCCACCGAGAGGTTTGCCTTGAGTGTTGAGTCAAATGAGACGTAGAGCAGTTTTACCGCTTCTTCGAACGTCATGTCCGGGCTGAAAGCTCTCAGCAGGATCGGTCTGCCATATTTGGTCTCGCCAATCTGGAAGAAAGGCGTTTCGTCGCTGGCCTCAATGAAGTTGCCTTCGGGATAGACCAGGAACAGACGCGGCTCCATCCCGGAGATCTGTCCCCCCACGATGAGCGTCGCGCCGAAAGCCGCCTCTGATTCCGGCCCTCCATCGCCCTGCGTGCGGATGACCTCCTTCACCGTGTCTCCGACCAATCTGGCAACCTGAAACATTGTATCAGCTGCCATGATACTGGGGTTTCGTTCTTCCGGCGCCTTCAGGCGCTCATCCAACAGGCTGATCACGGCCTGCGTGGTTGCGAGGTTTCCCGCAGTCAAAATGGTGATGACCCGCTCGCCGGGCACCTCCCATGTGAACATCTTCTGAAACTTCGAAATGTTGTCGATGCCCGCATTGGTGCGAGTGTCCGACATAAAGATGAGCCCCCGGTCAAGCCGAAGCGCAACGCAATACGTCACTTGATGATTCTCCGATCAATATCTCGACTAACTTTACTGCTGGACTTGAATGGAAACCACGAGATTTTCCGCACCCGCGCCATAGACCAAACCTCTGATGGGGGCCGCGTCGCTGTAATCCAAGCCAGTCGCTACCTGTATGTAGCGCGCATCCGGGCTAATACCATTGGAAACATCAAACCCCGTCCATCCAAGGCCATCGACCCAAGCCTCCGCCCAGGCATGGCCGGCGTCCTGGTCCACCCTGTCCGTCATCATCAGGTATCCGCTGACATAACGCGCAGGATAGCCAAGCAGGCGCGCGACCGTGATGAATATATGCGCATGGTCCTGACAGACCCCCTGCCCCTGCTGCAGCGCATCTTCTGCCGTGGTGCGCGAGTCTGTCTCATTGGTCCGGTAGGCAACCTTGTCCGCAATTTCCACCATCAACTCATGCAGGACGCCAATATCTTGTGACGGGCTTCGACTGAACTTGCCCGCCAATGCCCGCAATCCTTTCGCCGGCATGGTGAGTTCGGTCGGTCGCTGGTAAAGCCAGAGCGGCACAAGCTGACTGTGCCCCCCCATGACACCGGACGTGTCATGCGTCTCGACCTCACCTTTTACACTTACCGACACGCTCATGACGTCCGGCTCCAACTGGATCAGATCCACCAGATTTCCATGATGGTCGGTATAGCTTGTTTCCCAGTGCGCCCCTTCAATCGATACGTCCCAAGACAGGATTGATTGCGACGGAAGGCTGATCGGCCGTTTGCGAACCTGCTGGAGCGCATAGGACACGCCATGTTCGTATGTGTAGGTCGATGAATGATCTACGGTCAGTCGCATCTCATCACTCCGCGAACCTGAAATCTGTTTCGATCTGCGCCGAGAGGGATGCATTCCGCCTCAGGAAGTCCGACAGGAATTCGTGCAATCCGTTTTCAAACACGCTCTCAATCGTCGTGGCCGTCAAGCTCGCCTCAAGAGACTCGGCAAGATCATGGGTCCCCAGCCGTTGGCCATATTGCCGGAACAGACAATCCAGTTGGTGAGTGATCGTGTCGTAACAATAGGCCAGCGAGCGCGGCATACGTGTGTCGAAGATCAGGAAATCGGCTATCGCTCGCGGCGTGATGTTGCCGCCATTGAGCCAGTGGAAAGACCGCTCTGCCGAAGCCGACCTCAGGATCATCTCCCACTGCACATTGTCGAGCGACGAGCCGACCGAGGCGCTGGACGGTAGCAGGACGTAGTATTTTGTATCGAGAATGCGCGCCGTATTGTCAGCGCGCTCAAACATGATGCCCAACAGGATAAAATTATAGATGTCATTGCGGAGCATAGTGCCTGTGGTCGCGCCTCTTACCTGCGCGCCCTGCTGGCGGATCATGGTCAGGATTTCTGGCAGGTCCGTCTCGGATGGCGCACGCTTCAACGCATCGCGCACGGCCATCCAGAAGTCATTGATCGCTTCCCACATTTCCCGCGTCAGCGCGGTGCGGGTCATGCGGGCATTTTCTCGCGCCGCATGCAGCGTTGACATCACGCTGGACGGATTGCTGCGATCTCGCAGAGCGAAATCGGCAACCTTGTCGCCCGTGATTGTGTCATGACGCGCCAGATAGGCATCACAACAGCCCGCAGTGACGAGCACAGATCGCCACTCCTCCTCGCCCGGTTGGGTCCGGGTGAGCGCCATGCGGAAGCCCGCCTCGACAAGGCGGCTGGTATTTTCGGCTCTTTCCAGAAGCCGGGCCATCCAGAACAGACCCGATGCAGTCCTGCCCAGCATGACTTAGCCCTCCTTCAGGACCCAAGTATCCTTGGTGCCCCCGCCCTGGCTGGAGTTCACAACAAGCGATCCCTTTTTCATGGCAACGCGGGTCAATCCGCCGGGCGTCACCTCAACACCATCAGATGAAACAAGTACGAATGGGCGCAAGTCGACATGGCGAGGTGACAGGCCAGCTTTCGTCAGCACAGGCACCGTCGAAAGGGCCAATGTGGGCTGGGCTATATAATTGGATGGCTTGGCTTGAAGCTTCTTTCGGAAGGCAGCGATTTCCTTCTTGCTCGCTGCGGGCCCGACCAGCATGCCATAGCCTCCGGAGCCGTGAACTTCCTTGACGACGAGTTCTTCCAGATTCTCCAGCACATAGGACAAGGAGTCTTTCTCCGCACAGCGCCAAGTCGGCACATTCTTCAGCAGCGGCGCTTGCCCCGTATAGAATTCGACGATGTCCGGCATGTATGAGTAGATCGCCTTATCGTCGGCAATGCCGGTGCCCGGAGCATTGGCAATTGTAATGCCCCCAGCCCGGTAAACATCAAAGATGCCCGCCACGCCCAGCATGGATTCCGAGTGGAAATTCAGTGGATCGAGATAGTCATCATCAACTCGTCGATACAACACATCGATGGTTTCGTAGCCTTGCGTGGTTCGCATGGCGACCCGTCCATCAACGACGCGCAAGTCATGACCTTCGACAAGCTCAACGCCCATCTGGTCCGCCAGGAAGGCATGCTCGAAATAGGCTGAATTATGGATACCTGGCGTGAGGATCGCCACCGTGGGTCGGCCCGAGGCCTGTGCCGGTGCAGACCGTTCGAGCGAACGTCGCAGCGCCATCGGATACCCCGAAACACGCTGCACCGACATCTGCGCAAACAGTTCCGGGAACATCTTCAACATGGTCTCCCGGTTTTCCAGCATATAGGACACGCCAGAGGGCGTGCGGGCATTGTCCTCCAGCACAAAGAATTCGTTGGGGCCGGTGCGCACCAGATCAATCCCGACAATATGCGTGTAAATCCCTCCCGGTGGCTCGAAGCCGATCATTTTCGGAAGAAAGGCGTCATTCTCGCGGATAAGGTGTTCCGGCAAGCGACCGGCGCGGACGATCTCCTGTCGGTGATAGATATCGTACAGGAAAGCGTTGATTGCCTTGACCCGTTGCTCGATGCCGCGAACCAGCAAGGCCCACTCGCTGGCGCCGATAATGCGCGGCACCAGATCGAACGGGATCAGCCGCTCGTCAGCTTCAGATTTTCCATAAACGTTGAAGGTGATACCGGTTCGCCGAAAGAAGGTTTGCGCATCCCGTGATTTCTTCAGCAGAGCCGAAGGGGTCGTGTTGTCAAACCAGCCATTGTATCCGGCATAAGGCGCTCGCACGCCTTCGCCAAATCCATGCATCTCGTCGAATACGTCCTCACCATCAGCCATGGACCCAGCAACACACAAACGCTGGATAGTTTCAACAAACTCAGTCAGCGATCATGATGATCAATAGCCTGCGTTCGTACAAACTGCGCAATATCAGGTAACCGCTGCCCAAGGCTTGCTCAGCAGGGCCGCAGAATTGATGATTCCGACCATGCAGTAGGTTTGAGGAAAGTTCCCCCAAAGCTCGCCGGTCTCCGGATCAACATCCTCCGACAGCAATCCAACATGATTGCGGCTGGCAAGCACGCTTTCAAAGATTTCGCGCGCCTCCTCGACGCGCCCCACCCGGTAGAGCGCATCAATGAACCAGAAAGTACACGCCGTGAAGGCAGTCTTCGGTTTTCCGAAATCGTCCTCGACCTTGTAGCGATAAACATGGTTTCCCATTCGAAGGTCGCGGTCGACAGCCTCAACGGTTGCGACATAACGCGGATCGCTTGCCGGGAGAAAGCCGATCTCGGCCATCAGCAGGACAGAGGCATCAAGGTCGGTACCACCAAAGGCCGCTGTAAACGCGCCGACGTCTGCACTCCAGGCCTTCTCCAGAATGGTGGCGTGAATAATGTCCGCCCGCTCACGCCAGTAGGCTGCGCGATTGTCGAGTTCGAGCCGCACGGCAATACGCGACAGGCGATCGCATGCTGCCCAGCACATGATCGCCGACGATGTGTGGACATGCGCAATGGTCCGGAACTCCCAGATGCCTGCATCCGGTGTGTCATAGACCGCGAATGCGCGCTCGCCCACGGGCTCAAGTTGTTCAAACTCGGCGATGCCGGGCTGCGCAAGCAGCCGGTGATCGAAAAAGGATTGCGCGACGCCGAGTACGACCTGGCCGTAAACATCGTGCTGTACATGTTCGGCGGCCTGATTACCCCGACGCACCGGTCCTGAATCGCGGAAGCCCGGCAAGTTCGGTGCGAGGTCTTCGGTCAAGTCTGCCTCGAGCCCGATCCCGTACACGGGCTGGATGTGACCGCCTTTGGAATGGGCCACAATATTCCGCACCCACCTCATATAGTGTTCCAGCGTCCCCATGCCTGAGAGCCGGTTCAGCGCTGTCACAGTGAAATAGGCATCCCGGATCCAGCAAAAGCGATAATCCCAGTTGCGTGAAGAACCTTCATGTTCCGGAATGGACGTGGTCAGCGCCGCCACAATGCCGCCAGTCTCTTCGAACACACACAGTTTAAGTGTTATGGCCGCGCGGATAACCTCATCCTGCCACTCGAACGGAACGGCAAGGCTCCGCGCCCATTTCGCCCAATACTGACGCGTGCGCTCCTCCCAGTCGCGTGCGATGACACTCGGGGAATCTGTCAGCGATTCGTCCGCCCCAAGAATAAACGTCACATCCTTGTCCAGAACGAAGCTTGTTTCGGTGAGAATATAGGAAACCGGCGCGTCAGTCGTGACTCGGAATGAAAACTCTTCGTCGACGAACCGCACATGATTGACACCGCGTATGGGCTTGAGCCGACGCCCTCCCCAGTCAGTTTCCGGCGTCAGGGAGATTTTCAGCTGTGGCGTGCCCGCGATAACTTCAAACCGTCGCACCAGACTGACGGGCCGGAACGTGCGACCCTTGCGTTCAAACCTCGGAGCAAAGTCGACGATCTCCAGGATGGCGCCGTCTTCAGACTCCATACGCGTGCGCAGGATGGCGGTGTTCCGGTCATAGGACTGCGTACGCTTGGACAGGCCCTCCATCCACACACTGAATGAACCGCCACCGCCCAAAAGCTTGTTGAAGACGGGCTCCCCGTCAAAGCGTGGCAGGCAGAACCACTCATAGTCACCGCGCGCATTGATCAGGCCCGCAATGGTTCCGTTGCCAACAATTCCCAGATCGAGACTCATACTTCTCCCAACACTTGTTCCAGATAGGTAGCGACGTCGCGATGAGACGCCAGCCGATAGTTTGCCGCGCTCTCGCCTTCTCCGACCTTGATCGACCAGCCACCGAGCTTATTGGCCACAAGGAAGGCGTCTTCATCTGTCTTGTCGTCGCCAATCATCACCGGCAGGCGCCCAGCGAACGGCGCAGTCTCCATGGCAGCTTGAAGGCAAACGCCCTTATTGGCCCCACTCGGCTTTGCCTCAAGCACCATCTTTCCCGATTGCAACGAGTAATCTTTGTACTGAGAAATTACGCTACTGATTTCGTGAGTGAGTTGCTCACTCTTTTCAGGTGCCGCACGATAGTGGATTGCGAGAACCGGCCCTTTCTCTTCCAAGCGTACACCATCATGCACGTCCACGACGGATGAGATGCCGGAGAGCAGAGACTTGGGCGCGGACGGCACACCTTCGGTCATTGCCGCGCCAGGCGCGGCTGATCTCAGGCCATGATTGCCGAACCTCCAAAGCGTATCGGGCACACGTTTCGACAAATCTGTCAGGTCACGGCCAGAGAGAATTGCCAATGCACCATCGAGCTTTTGAGAGACGCGCATGAGAACCGAATCCAGACCTGACGCCAGAAACACGGCATCTGGATCATCCTGAAGCGGAGACAGCGTTCCATCAAAATCCAGGAACAAGGCGACACCCTGGTCAAGCGCCGGCGGCATGACAGAGGAATTACTCATGCAGGCACGCCCTCAAACGCCGTCATGAAGCGGTGGCGCCACCAGTTGATGTCCTGCTGGGCAATATTGTCGAAGAGCTTCTGCCAACGGTCCTGCCGCTCGTCGAGCGGCATCTCTATGGCCTGCTTAACGGCTTCCGCGATGGCCGAGCTGTCATATGGATTGATGATGATCGCCTCCTTCATCTGCTCTGCCGCACCGGCAAATTGCGACAGGATCAGAACACCCGGGTCCTGAGGGTCTTGCGCGGCGACAAACTCCTTCGCAACAAGATTCATGCCGTCCTGCAAGGGGGTCACCAAGCAGGCCTTTGCGAGACGGTAGAGCCCGGCGATTTCTTCGCGGTCGTACCCGCGCGCCAGATATCTGATCGGCATCCAGTCGAGGTCGCCATAGTCGCCATTGATCCGTCCGGACAGCGCATCAAGCTGTTCACGGAGCTGGGCGTATTCCTCGACGACAGACCGTGAGGGCGGTGCGATCTGAGTGAACGAAATCTTGCCGTGTAATTCCGGATACCGGTCGAACAAGTCGGCCATACCTTCAAACCGCTGCGGCAGACCCTTTGAATAGTCCATCCGGTCAACCCCGATGACGAGGTCGCGTTCACCTAGAAAACGTGACAGGCGGGTCGCCGCCCGGTCTGCTGGCTCCTTGGTTGCCGCCGCAGCAAAGCCCTCACTATCAATGCCAATAGGACAGTGCAGCAGATGGACAATGCGGCCCTCTACTTTGAACTTCCCATCCGGCTGTTCCTCGGCCCCGAATTCTTCTTCGAGGTATTGCGCGAGATTGGCGAGGTCCTTGCGGCACTGAAGGCCGACCACGTCATAGGCACAAAGTCCCTTTGCCAACTTGCGGTGTTCCGGAATGGCACGGAACACTTCTGGTGCGGGAAAGGGAATATGCAGGAAGAAACCACATTTTCCCTGCCACCCCTCTTCCCGCAAGATGTCGCCTAGCAGCAGGAAGTGATAATCATGGACCCAGACAATGTCGGCTTCATCTGCCTGGTGCCGTACGATTTCCGCAAACTTCTCATTGATCTCGACATAGAACCGATAATACGCGGAATCGAACACGGCCAGATCAATCCGGTTGTGCATGACCGGCCAGAGCACACTGTTTGAATAACCGAGATAGAAACCGTCAAACTGGTCGCGGGAATAGTCAGTCAAGGCGAACTCAACGCCGTCCTCTGCAGACCGTTTCGCGCGGTTGCTGGGAAAGTCGAGAATACGGCCGCTCCAGCCAATCCAGAGGCCCTGTGTGTCGGCGAGCGTATCCCAAAGCGCAACTGCGAGCCCTCCGGCTCGGCTTTCCTGTCCAGCCGCGGTACGGTTTGAGACTGCGATCAGTCGTGAGCCTTTTGAAACTTTATGTTCTGTCATTGCCCATCCTGTCTCACCCCGTCTAACGCGTGACGCATCACTGCCAAAGGCATAGCGCTGTACCTGAGTGCAGAAACCCCCACCCTGCTCGCTTTGTGAGCACTACCATAAATCTGAGTAGCGCGGAGATGGTTCCCGCCAAATCACAGAACTAGCTTGCTGGCAGGAAACTGTTGGCCTGTGCCATGCGCCATTCTTGCGCAAGTTGGGTTTCATCCGGGGCATTCAACAATTGTCCGGCCCGCACAAGCTGGTAGGCGCGTTCCGCGGTGTAGGCGATGTCCTCGGTCACGCGATGCATCACGTGACGCGGGGTCAGCTCGGACGGATGTTCACATCCTGCGGCACCAACAACCTCCATCAATGCCTTGACCGTATTTCGTTGGTAGTTCCTGACGCGGATCGCCTTGTCGGCCACGACCAATCCGCGCTGGCGCGCTTTGTCGGATGTCGCAATGCCGGTCGGGCATGTATTGTTGTGGCAGTTCAGCGACTGAATGCAGCCGAGCGAGAACATGAAGCCACGCGCCGTATTCACCCAGTCAGCTCCCAGCGCCATGGAAGATGCAAGGGAGAAAGCGCTGATCTGTTTACCGGAACAGGCAAGCCGCACATCACCCTTCAAACCCGTCCCCACAAGTGCGTTGCGAGCCAGCACCAGGGCCTGTCTCAAGGGTGCACCGACATGGTCAAGAAACTCAGCAGGCGCTGCGCCAGTGCCCCCTTCCCCACCATCGACCACCATGAAGTCAACCCGCAACCCAGTTTCCAACATGGCTTTGCAGATGGCCAATGTTTCCCAACGATTGCCGACAGCAAACTTGATCCCGACCGGTTTGCCACCTGACAGCTCGCGCAGGCTCGCAACAAATTCCAGCATCTCGATTGGCGTCGAGAAGGAGGAATGCGCGGGCGGCGAAACGCATGTTTGTCCAACTGCGATCCCGCGCGCCTCGGCGATCTCATGTGTTACCTTTTCTCCCGGCAACACGCCGCCATGCCCCGGCTTTGCGCCTTGGCTCAGCTTTACTTCAATCATCTTGATCTGTGGGTCAGAGGCCGTGTCCGCGAACTTGGCCGCATCAAAAGATCCGTCAGCTGCGCGGCACCCGAAATATCCAGAGCCCAGTTCCCAGACAAGATCGCCGCCGCCCTGACGGTGGTAACGTGACACGCCACCCTCTCCTGTGTCGTGATAGAAGCCACCCAAGGATGCGCCTTGTGACAAGGCTTCAATTGCGTGCGCGCCGAGTGAGCCAAAACTCATTGCAGAGATATTGAAAACGCTTGCCGAGTAAGGCTGCGATGTTTCCGGCGCGCCAACCAGCACACGCGGGTTTGCCTCTTCCGGATGTTTCGCCGCTATGGAATGCGCCAGCCATTCATAAGGCGGTTTGTCGATATCAAGATGGCTGCCGAACGGCTCAACGGACGAAACATCCTTTGCACGCCGATACACCAATGTGCGCTCTTCATGATTGAAGGGACGCCCCTCCGTTTCACTTTCGACAATGTAGGCACGCAGGAAAGGTCGCAACTCCTCCGCGACCCATCGAATGCGCGCGAAAAGCGGAAAGTTTCGCCAAAGACTGTGTCGACGCTGAAGCACATCATACAGACCTGTCAGGGCCAAAGGGATCAAGGCGACAGCGAGGTAGATCAACCAGCTGTGCTGTCGCCAAAACACAAGGCATAGCGCCAACAGCAGAACAGTTGCGAGCCAAGGCAGGTAACGAAACATTTTATCCTCACTTCACGGCCAGTATCGCCATTGGGTGTGAACTCCTCGCATAGAGAGGTCAATCAATCGTATCCATACGCTTCCAGCGAACCGCCCAAGACGGCATATTGGTCATTCAATCCGTACTCGCACTACTTCGGGATATTGTTGCACTACCGAAAAGGGGTTGGCAGGCTGTGGAAAAACGGGTCAGTGTTCAAACAGCGTTTCAAACTGATTCGTGTTGTGAGCTGCGTAAATTTAAACACGCCCGTCCGTCGGGCCCATTGAGGAGACACTCCCATGGCAAAAGCAACCAAAGCCAAGAAAGCTGCGGCGCCAAAAAAAGCTGCTGCACCCAAGACAACGAAACCAGCCAAGGCACCTTCACCGAAGGAAGTCCTGATGGAGAAGTACATCACTGACCTGAAAGACAAGGTTGGTGAGACACGCTCTGACATGGCGCTTCTGGATGCAGCCGTCAAAGCCTGTGGGCCGACGATCTACAAGGCCGATTCCGCAACCGTTGCTGCTTCCGACAAGGAAGAGCTGGGTCGCATCAAGAAGGGCTTTATCGCAAAGAAGCTTGGCGTTACTGACGACGCAAAAGCAGATGCCGCGATTGCGGATGCTGTTGCAAAGTACGGAAAGTCCGTTCGCGCAAAGCATCGTCCGGTAATGTATTACCTGATCGCGAAGGCGCTCAAGAAGGGCTCGGTCCTCAAGGGCTAAGCACTGCTTCCCTCACGGGAGAAAAAGAAAGCCGGGAAGGTTGTAACCTTCCCGGCTTTTTTTGCGTTGAATGCTGGATCAGTATCCAGCAAGGCGCGCGTAGCGATCCCTGTGCCAGCTGGCAGAACCATAGAGCGCTTCCTGTACGCGAGCCCGCTTCATGTAGAGGCCAGGGTCTGCATCATCCGTCATGCCAATACCCCCATGCATCTGCACGCACTCGTTTGATACGAGATGAATCAATTCGCCGGCGCGCGCCTTGGCCAGACTTGCCAGTTCCGCAATATTTGGCTTGCCGTCATCAACGGCCGCCAGCGCAGCCGCAATGCAGGAACGCGTCAGCTCCAGCTCAGTAAACATCTTTGCGGCACGATGCTGCAATGATTGGAACGATCCAATCAGTTGGCCGAACTGTTTCCGGTTGTTGAGGTACTCCAATGTCATCTCAAACGCCGCATCTGCACTTCCCAGCATTTCCGCCGCCTGGCCGATCGCCGCCCGGTCCAGAACCGGCTCCAATACGTCTGCGCCTTTGTCCACTGCGCCGATGACAGCTGTTGCCGGAACCATCACATCTTCCAGCACGACATGAGCCGCGCCGTGAGAGTCGACGGAGTTCAGCGCTTGGATAGACACGCCCTTTGCATCCGCCGGAACCATGAACAGCGTAAGGCCGTGACGGTCACCTGCTTCGCCAAAGGTACGCGCCACAACAATCAGCATCTCGGCATGATGAGCGTCCGGCACAAACCGCTTCATGCCGTTCAACGTGTAGCCTTGCCCATTGCTCTCCGCCTCGGTGGCGACGCCCAGCGGATTGAAATGCGCAGTTTCGTCGAGCGCCAAGGCAAAACTGGTTGCGCCCCCGGCAATCTTGGGCAACCATTCCGCCTGCTGTTCTGCGCTGCCGCCCAGCTGCAAGGCGCTGGCCGCGATCAGGGCTGTCTGGAGAACCGGTGTTGGCGCCAGTGTACGGCCTTGCGCTTCCAGAACCTGGCCAAGTCCGACCAGGCCGAAGTGTTCACCACCTGGCTCATCCGGAATGATCACACCAAAGAAGCCGAGTTCGGCGAGTTTCTGTCGTGTCTCTGCGTCTACGCCATTTGCTCCACTGTCGCGCAGTTGGCGCAGGCGAGTCACTGGCATTTCGTCACGCGCGAACGCCATAGCGGTGTCGCGCAGCATTTCCTGGTCTTCCGTCAAAAGGAACGTCATCTGAATATCTCCGAAGCCTTGCGTTTTTCCCTGGTGTTTATTGCATCACGGCGGACATTTTCCGCTTCGCGCCCCACGAGCAGACCGGCCAAACCGGCCGTACTCCAAAGGGCGCTGGCAGCGAGAACCAGCCGGATGTTTGTCAATTCGAGGCGCGCTGCCTCCATGCCTGCCCATACGTAGACAACGACAAGGGTCGACAACAGCGCAAGTGTCCACACAGCCACCTGCATAAGCCAGCGCCCACGGAAAAACGGAGCCAGGACTCCGGCCATGAACGGTGTGCCAAGAAACAGAATTATGATCTGCGTGGACGACATGCTTATTTGTGGTCCTTGAGACCCAGTACGCGTTTCGAGATCACGTTGAGATTGATCTCGCTCGTGCCGCCCTCGATTGAGTTGCCTTTCGAGCGAAGCCATTGGCGCGTAACCTTTTTGGCAGACGGGTCAAAGCCCTCCCCTTCCCAGCCAAGACCCTCAGTTCCAAGCGCCTCGACGAGTAGTTCGTGACGATCCTGATTCATCTTTGCAGCACCATATTTCAGGATGGAAGCTGTGTGGCCCACCTGCTGGCCAGCCTTGGCTTGTTCGGCCTGGCGCTGGACGGTTAGATTGAACGCCTTCGCATACATCTTGTGGTCCGTGATCCGTCCGCGTAGATCGCCATCGATGAGACGTCCCTCATTGTCGGTACCGATATGCATCTTCGCATATTCTTCAGGCCCAAGAATGCCGGAGCCTCCCGTGCCGCCAAATCCGCCAGCAGAGATGGAAGAGCGCTCGAACTGAAGCAGCCGCTTGGCGATCTGCCAGCCCCCATTCACGTCGCCGACCAACTGATCCTTCGGCACCTTGACGTCGGAAAAGAAGGTTTCGCAGAATGGGCTTTCACCCGAAATCAACTGGATCGGACGCGCCTCAACGCCCGGGCTCTCCATGTCGAACAGAATGAAGCTGATGCCTTCATGCTTCACGCTCGTGTCAGTGCGAACGAGACAGAAGATCCAATCGGCCTTGTCGGCGTAAGATGTCCATACCTTCTGTCCGTTGATCAGGTAGTGATCGCCCTTGTCTTCGCAACGCGTCTGAAGGTCGGCAAGGTCAGACCCCGCGCCGGGCTCTGAATATCCCTGACACCAGCGCGTCTTGCCTTTCACGATGTCCGGGATGAAACGAAGTTTCTGCTCCTCGTTGCCAAACTCAAGCAAGGCCGGGCCAAACATCCAAAGGCCAAAGGAGAACAGCGCCGGGCGCGCCTTGATGCGGCGTAGCTCTTCCTGAAGCACACGATTCTGCGCGCGGCTCAGTCCGCCGCCCCCATATTTCGCTGGCCATTCAGGAGAGGTCCACCCCTTCTCGCCCATACGCTCCAACCAGAGCTTTGCTTCGGGATTCTTGAACTTTTCGCGCTTACCGCCCCAGACGATCTCGTCATCCTTCATGGGCGTGCGCATAGACGGCGGACAATTCTCCTCAAGCCATTCCCGCGTTTCTGCACGGAATTGCTCTAAATCGACAGATTCATCATACGCCATATCGGACTCCTGAAGGGGCAACAGAACTTTGCCCAACCATATGCCCATCAGATAGCACCGCCAAGCACTGACCTAGCGTTAGAATTGGTGCGCGCCTCCCGCGCCAGGCACGCCCTCTCGAGGCGTTTTGACCCAATAATGTGGTCTGCGCGCCAAGCTGTAGAGGGCTCTCGCCATCGCGAAGAACTGCAGCGGCCAATAAAATGGCAATGTGATAAGGTCTCGCATGCGTATTGCGAAGGAAGCCGACGGCACTGTGAGGGCGGTCACAGCACCAGCGGCATAAGAAACGGCAAGCATCGCCCAGCTGATGCGGCTTAAGTTGGCATCCGGAGACACGATACAGACCACGCACCAGACCAGCCAAGGAAGGTGAAAGAGCGCAGACAGAATGGAGGCGCCAAGCGTCAGCTGCATAGAGACAAAGCGCAGCGCCCCCATTTCACGTGCTGCAGTGACGGGTTCGCGCATCAGCACCAACCAAGTCTGCACGAAGCCCTTCAACCATCGCGACCGCTGACCAAGCCAGACATTCAGATGCTGTGGCGGTAGCTCAACAGTTGATGGGGCGATGACGTCAATCTTCTTGCCAATGCGAGTCTATACGCACTGATGAGAACGAAGATGACCAGGCTGAGCGTCCCAAGCCCAGTCAGGATCAACCCGGGCGCAAACAATCCCAAAATTCCAGATATGGTCGCGCTCCGACCGACGAAACGAGACTGTGCCTCGTCAAGTCCTTTCTTTGCAGACATGCCCTGAAATCGGGAAGGGAATGCCTCCGCTGCCCTTTCCGCCAGACGCACGTCTGGCGGAGGCTCAGCAAGGTCATCAAACAAATGCTGCGGAAATCTCTCCCGCGCGGACGCCCCATCACCACCCATGAAATGCATTGATGAGCAAAGAGGACGAAGCTCAAGAAGCCACAAATTGAATTCGTTTCGAGATCGTAACGAATTCTCCAATTGATAGAAACATATAGACTCTCGAACAATTTGTTCTATATTTGTTCTATGGCTGAACTCAACATCATCTGGTTTCGACGGGACCTTCGTGTCCACGATCATGGCGCACTTGCTTCTGCCTGCGCAGCGGGCGGACAGATTGTGCCGCTTTACATATTCGAGCCAAGTTATTGGCAACGGGCCGACACGTCGGCACGCCAATTTGAGTTTGCAGTGGAATCTCTTGCTGATCTTGATCGCGCCCTGCGCCAACGCGGTAGTCAGCTTTGCCTCAGATCCGGCGTAGTGACGGAAGTCCTCTCACGCCTGCATGCCCAGCATGGCATCGCTTCCCTTCATTTCCACTCTCTCAGCAATACGCCTGCAGAGGCGGAACAGGACCGGCAGGTTCGCACTTGGGCGCTCAAGGTCGGGATTCCCTTGAGAGAGCATACCGGGATACATCATTCGAATTCGCCGCATTCTGATTGGGATACGGCGTGGCACAGACATATGAGAAAGCCTCGTATCACAGCGCCCGCAGCTCTTCCTCCGCTGTCAATTCCATCGGAAGGCTGGCCGATCGCTTCTGATTTCGGTCTGGAATCAGACGGATGCCCAGATCGACAAACGGGCGGGCGGACCAATGCGATCCTTCAATTGCGGTGGTTCCTGTCGGGCGGTGGTCGCAATGCTGGGAAGGCAAACTTGTCCATAGCGGCATGTGAGGCGACCGCATCGCGACTGTCCGCTCATTTGACGATGGGCTCAGTATCAGAACGCGAAGTCTGGCAAGCCGCCATGAAAGCCCAGGCGGCACTGGTCACCGATGGGGACGAGACCTTTGCCACGGCACTTCACCGTTTCACCGAAAAGCTCGCCAAGCGATCTCGACGTGTTCAGGCATCTGCCCGAGTCAGTCTGACCGACACGTCCCTGCTCCCGGTCGACATTCATAACCGTGAAGAAGCCAGTGTGGCTGATCCTCGTTTGTCTGCCTGGACAAATGGAAAAACGGGGTTTCCGCTATTGGACGCAAGTATGCGGTGCCTTCAGGCTACCGGGCACCTGGAATCGAGCCTCAGGAGCCTGCTTCTTTCCTTTGCAACATGTCATCTCTGGCTGGGACCGGTTCGCCCGGCTCAAATCCTGGCGCAACTCTGCACCGATTTTGCTCCCGCGATGTACTACGGTAGTGCCAGCCAAGTCATCGGCCTCTCCAAAGAAGCTCCGCCTTACATCCCCAACCCCGTCAGGCAATCTCTGTCTCGTGACCCAAACGGCGCGTTCATCCGCAAATGGATCCCCGAGATCGCCGGACTGCCGGACCAATATCTGCATGCACCCTGGGAAGCCCCCAAGTCGGCCCTGTCCGCGCACGGCATCATTCTCGGACAATCCTACCCTATGCCGCTGGTGGACCATGTCGCAGCCGCCCGAGAAGCAAAACGCAGGCTTTCCCCTGATGGGGCGTCTCGCCCATTGCCCTTTCATTCTATTGCCCGAAAGCCGCTGGGCATCAGAAGGTCAACTATCGGCCGCAACATGACAGCAAAGCGCTCAGGCCATCGCCCAATCCAGCTCAGCTTTGATTTGCAGAGCCAAGCCTGATTGGTGGGCGGCGCAATACAATCCTTTGCATTAATTGTTCTCCAGATTTTTTCTTTGGCTTGACTTGCAATTGGCCGACCCATATCGATATTCAACAAATAACAGAGCCTTGAAATTGCTCGTATTTATCTTTTTTCGATAAAAACTTATTGATTTTCGATAATTTCCAACCTAGATTGTTTGTGTCGGCGGCGGGATGGTCTCGCCAAGGACAGTCAAAAAACAACTAGAAGGAATTGAAAATCATGATCCCCCGCGCTCGTCATACCGACATCGCCGCTCCCGCCAAGAATGACGTGATGGCCCTCTCCATCATGACCGGAGAGGCAACTCACCGGACCCGGCCGGCCAATGATGTCAAAGCGGAGGATCGTCAGAATCTTCTGGTTCGCCGCCGCCGCCGCTTCGCCCGCCGCGAAGCACACTAAGCCCGCCAGCCGGTGCCGCGACAATCGGTTCCCCTGCCGATCGTGGCGCCGGCCTCCCCCCGCCCCCACACTCACAAGCCAAGAAGGATAATTTCACCATGATCCGCTCAATCACAGCCATCGCCATTGCCGCTTCCATCGCCACCGCACCGGCCTTTGCCGCATCCGATGACTTCCAGATGGAAGTCGACCTGAACCGCACTCAGCTGGAAACCATTGAAGGCGCCACCACGGAATACAAGCGCATCCGCCAGGATGTTCACCAGCGCTGCACTGCCGAACATGACGCATTTCGCTTCGCGAAAGGCTATGTGGTCGAAAAGTGCGAACGCTCGATGATGAAAAAGGTCGTCGCCTTCGTGGATGACGCGACCTTCACCAAGGTTCACTACGCATCCAACTAATCTTCTTCGGCTCTGGCGGGCCTCCTGCCTCTCCAAACACACGCCCGCCCGGTCCGGATCCTTGCCCTGCTCTCACCAGCAGGGCATTTTCTTGTCAGGAATTCGCGTCGGCTTCCCGGAAGTCCTTTGCCCGCAGCACCTGCGC
Organism: Hyphomonas sp. UBA3195; assembly: GCF_002366485.1. NCBI lineage: Bacteria > Pseudomonadati > Pseudomonadota > Alphaproteobacteria > Hyphomonadales > Hyphomonadaceae > Hyphomonas > Hyphomonas sp. UBA3195. The sequence goes on along the minus strand of NZ_DEXB01000016.1, from coordinate 75,150 downwards.
AAGTCGGAAATGGGCAGGCACAAACCCCTCATCCTCATCACTCTCGAACAAGGCACAGCAACTGGTTGGGAATTTTTCGATTAACCGGATCGATTCCTGATGGTCCTGGCTTCCGGCTTCGCGAAGAATTTCCATCGAGAAGTCGTGCAGGCCCGGATTGTGACCAATGATCATGAGCGTACCGGCACCATCATTGTGCCGCACAGCTTCAGTCAAGCCGCGCACACCCGACAAATAGAGAGACTCCATCGGGCGTACTTTCTCGCCCTCCACAACCTTGGCAACTTCAGAACAGGTTTCACGGGCGCGGCGAGCGCTGGATACCAAAATCCGCTCCGGACACCATCCCATCGCGACCAGTTCCTCGGCCATGCGCTGCGCGTCCTCCTTGCCCCTTGACGTCAGAGCGCGGCTGAAATCGTCTACCCCTTCGCCCCAAGGCTCCGTCTTGGCGTGTCGCATCAGGATCAGGCGCTTCATTCCAATTCCTTCTTCCCGGATCGGGCATTAGAAAAACTTATCGACAGCTTCAGGTGCCGCGCATTGGATTGCTTCTTCTTAGGCACCATTTTCTGGTCAGAAATCAAGAGACAGGAGTATGGTAATATGAGCCTTCTGATTGGCGACGTCGCCCCAGATTTTGAAGCCGAGACAACAGAAGGCCGCATACGCTTCCACGAATGGGCTGGCGATGACTGGGTCGTCTTCTTCTCCCACCCGGCAGATTTCACGCCGGTTTGCACTACCGAACTCGGCTATACAGCCAAACTGAAAGATGAATTCGCCAAGCGTGGCGCAAAAGCCCTCGTCATTTCAGTCGACAGCCTCGAAGACCACAAGAAGTGGATCGCTGATATCGAGGAAACCCAGAATACCAGTGTTCAATTTCCGATCATTGCCGATCCTGATCGCAGCGTGGCAACCCTGTACAACATGATCCACCCAAATGCGGACGCCAAAGTCACGGTTCGGGCAGTTTATGTCGTCGACCCCAACAAGAAAATTCGCGCTTCGATCATCTATCCCCCAAGCGCAGGTCGGAACTTTGATGAGATCCTCCGCCTGATTGACAGCCTTCAACTTACGGACGGCCACAAAGTGGCGACGCCAGTGAACTGGAACGACGGCGATGATGTGATCATCGTGCCTTCTCTGACTGACCCGAACGAAATCGCCAGGCTCTTTCCGAAAGGCTACAAGGCGGTGAAGCCGTACTTGCGCTACACTCCTCAGCCGGAAAAATAGATTTCCTCCTGACCTTCCGTGCCATCAGCGCACGGAAGGTACTGGAAGCGAGTTCAATTTGGCAAAGCTGCCTTGATCGAGTCGATATCGTATGGCTTCTTGACCACTGGCGCGGATGAGTAACGCTTCGCCAAATCGATGGAATCTCCATATCCCGTCGCAAATGCAAAGGAAATGCCTTGTGCGTGCAATTGTTCGGCGACCGGTTCGCTGGTCTCTGATCCAAGATTGACATCCAACAAGGCGAATTGAAGGGTCTCGCTCTCGATGAAACCGAGCGCTTCCTTCACGTTTGACGCCACGAACACTTCCGTCGCACCTAGCGACCGAAGCATGTCCTCCGCATCCATTGCAATGATCAAATTGTCTTCCAGTACCAGCGCATGCCCTGACAGGCTGGCCTGCTTGCGCTCACCCGTCTTGCTGCCGGTCTCGGGATGCAAGGCATCGGAAAATCCATCGACATGTGCCGGGGGAATTTCGAAATCCGCTGAGACACCGGTGACCTCAAACCTCATCTCGGCTCGACCACCCAGCTCATACGGAATCGATCGCTCAATGATGGTCGACCCGAAGCCCCGGCGCACAGGAGGTGACTGGATGGGCGGGCCACCGGTCTCCAGCCACGATATTGACAAGGCCCCGTCCGAGAGCCGCGCGAAGCCAATCTGCACGACGCCATTTGTTTTGCTAAGCGCCCCGTATTTCGCCGAGTTGGTCAGCAATTCATGCACGACCAGCGACACGGCCGTGAAGGCTTTTGGTCGCAAATGGACGTCCGGCCCCTGAATCTTCACCTTCTCGGCGTTTGCCCCAAGATAGGCTTCCACCTCGATGCGTATCAGCTCTCGTGCTGAAGCAGGCTCCCATTGCTGCCGCGTGATCAAGTCATGGGCACGACTGAGTGCGTGGATCCGACCACCCACAACATGCGTAAACTCAGAAATGGAGCGCGCCTCGGATCCGCTCTGTTCAACAAGCCCACCAATCAAGCTCAAGATATTCCGCACCCGGTGATTAAGCTCGGCAATCAGAAGTTCCTGATGCTCCTGCGCTTTAGCGCGTTCGCGCAATGTTGCGTCCGACATACGGAATATGACTTCGAGCAATGTCAGCCGCAGCGCTTCAGCGGCGCGCACTTCAGCGGGCTGCCAGGGGGCAGATGTATTCCGCACAATCTGCTGCCATGCCTCGAAACTCTTGCGCGGGGTGAGACGGTCGCCATTCGGACCAGAAACGACGGGTTTATCCGGATTCCCGGCCCATGTGACAGATTTTGCAAGCTCCCTGCGGAACAGCACAATGTAGTCTCTCGGCGCCCGCGACACGGGCAAGACGAGCATACCGGCAGCGCGATCCACAAACTCAGCAGCGGCGGGATAGGCTTTAACAACACTGTCTGTGTGATAAATCCGGCTGGCGGCCGTCGTGTTCAGGAAGCTCACCAAGCCAAGAAATTCCTCCTTGCTCGGCGTATGCCCGATCGATTCGAATTCTCCATTAACCCACCCAACGGCTCCGTCATATGGAATGACCGACGCAATACCGTTGATTATGGTATCAAAATTGTCAGATATCGACGTATCTTCGGCAAGCTGAGCCATGAGTTGGTCATGCAGGGACTGGGCACGCTCCTGCTCATCCCTGCCCTCATCAGATTCCTTCTGGTCCAATACAAATGAGAATAGCTGCCCAAACAGTTCCGCGGCCGTACGAACTTCATAGCCAAGCACTCGCGGGCTCTCATGATGGCAGGCGAAAAGCCCCCAGAGCTTGCCCCGCTTCAGGATGGAAATGGAGAGCGATGCCTGAACGCCCATATTTGCCAGATATTCCATATGGATGGGCGAGACGGACCGCAATCCACTCATGGACAAGTCCAGCGGCACACCCTCAGGATTGATGGCAGGAATGATCTCCGCGCCCGAATCCGATACATCCGCGATGATACGCAGGAGGTTGCGCTTGTAGAGTGCCCGCGCTTGCCTTGGAATGTCAGACGCCGGATAATGTAAACCCTTGAAACTATCTATTCCCGGCTTGACGGATTCAGATACAACTATGCCGGAATCATCCTCTGCAAAGCGGTAAACCATGATCCGGTCAAACCCAATCAGGTTGCGCAACTGACGCGCCGCCTCATCGCACAATTGTTGCGAGGTATCAGCGCGAGATATACGCTCCACCATGGGACGAACATAGTTCACATAGTTGGTATCGCGCGCATTGTCCCGAGGCTCGAACTCCATCACGATCGAGCGCCCCGACAGGTGCATGGAGAGGTCGAACAAACGCTCATCCCCGGTCAATGCCACACCGAATACGCGCTCAACAGCATCCGGCGACGCCAGCATGGGCATACGGGATCGAATCAACAGCAAGGCCTGTTCCGAGAAACAGTCTCTCAGGGGCTTGCCTATCAGCTCTTCCGCTGCGGCTCCGATGAACTCTTTGACGTTTACCGAGGCATGATTCACGATCCAGTCTGACGACATGGAGATCAGGCCACCAAAGGACTGTACACGCCCGATGACGTGAATGGGTTCACGGTCGCAATTCGTCAGGTCAACATCGCTCGCGGGCCCGTCAGTTTCGGGGCTGTGGCGGATCATAGGCAAACTTTCTGGTCACGTCCTGGCAAGCCGCCTCAAAAATCGAGAAACAGCCCTTCGCAGATTCTACTATATCAATAAATTCCGATTGGCTAATTTGCGCGTTTGAAACCTGGACAAGAAAATCTGTCCAGCAAGAACGGTCTGTCATCTGGCTCAAAAAGCGACCTGCAAGCCGGACATTCGAATCATCGGCCTGCTGCCATCGTTTGTGCAGAACCGTACCACCGAGGCGGCTACCCGCGATAACATAAATCATTCCAACTGGATGCGCCGCTTCCATACTGGGCTCTGCCTGCCAGGTCGGTATTCCGGCGCCGAGCGAGGCAAGATCAGCCTCTATTTCTTCAAGGGGCAAGTATGGCAATGTGAACCTGCCATGCGGCCGCAAATGACGCTCAACCGTCGTATAGGCGAGATGATTGATCGCGAGAAAGGCGGCAAGCCCTTCCGGCCGAGTGAGGTCATGGCGGCTGATCAATTCGTCCACGCGCGCATGATGGTCTGCGGTTTTTAGGCGCAAATCCTGCCTGACCGTGTCCAAAATTTTCATCAATGAAATCTCTCTGTGCGTCCGCGCAGCGCTCAGGTCGGAACAGAATCGCTCAAACGGCCGCCAATGCGGATAGCTTCAATTCTTGTGGCAAGTCCTGTGGCGTCATCGGTTTCAATATAGGTTCCGCACAAGGTCCCCTCCCCCAAAGCGGGCTGGTAACGCTCTCCAGGCAATTGTGTCTGGAAGCGATACAGGGAAATCTGCTTCTGCATGCCGATGACGCTGTCATAGTCACCGCACATGCCGGCATCCGTCTGATAAGCTGTGCCGCCTTCAAGGATCATCGTGTCGGCTGTGGGGACATGGGTGTGACTTCCAACCACGAGACTTGCCCGCCCATCGCAGTGATGGCCCATAGCCATTTTCTCACTGGTCGCTTCACAATGCATGTCCACAATGATGGCATCCGCCACAGCGCCAAGCGGCATGGAATCCAATGCCGCATCCACGGCCGCAAAGGGACACGGCAGCGTCTGGCGCATGAACACATTCCCCTGCACCTGGACGACCCCGACACGACGCCCATCCGGCAAGCTGAACAGATTGGCTCCCTTGCCAGGTGCGCCGGCAGCCGATGGGTAATTTATGGGGCGCAACAAACGGGGCTCGCGTTCGATATAGGTCAAAGCCTCGCGTTGATCCCAGGCATGATCACCGAGAGTCAGGCAATCAGCACCTGCGGCAAAGAATTCCTCCGCAATGACGCTTGTCAGGCCGAAGCCTCCCGCCGCATTTTCAGCGTTTACTACAGCAAAATCCAGACGCATGCGCGCCTTCAGGCCCGGCAAATGGTCCAGGACAGCCTGTCGGCCAGGCTTTCCGACCACATCTCCAAAAAAGGCAATTTTCATGGCGGAAAGTCTATGCCCCGGCCTGAGTACAAAGAAAAGCGCGCGCGCCCAGTCGGCACGCGCGCGCTTGGAACGGATTCCAGTAGACTCTATTCGTTGCTAGCCGAGAAGCCGAGCGACGACTTAGTCAGCGTAGACGGATCTTCCATCTCAGCAAATGTCGACATCTTGATCGGTGTCGCAGGGTTCAACGAAATGGTTAGCGTCTTCGGATCCGTGATGAAGCTCGACAGGGCCGTAGATGCCTCAGTTGCCAGTTCCATGTCGATCCCCGAACCTGACGCCATCATCGGTGCCATGGCCAGCAGACCAGCCGTTTGATTGCGCAGCTGCTGCGGGTCTTCACCGCTCTGCGCTGCGTAGGCATTGAACGCACGGTCCACAATGCCATCATCATCCAAGGACAGGTCGATGGAGTGGAGCGTAAGCTTCTCCATGACTTCTCCCAGCATTGCCGCCGGATCTGCAGAGTCCATATCCTGCTCAGCCTGAGCCGCCGCCATCGCGCTGGCACCTTCATACTTCGCGCCGAAATTCAGGCGGAAGCCATCTTTCAGCTCCCAGTAATTCTTGCCTTTTTCCAGCGTCACCACGTCTGCATCAGGATCGTAAGCCTGTTCACTGGCCATGGTCAGCTCAAGCTTTTCGTACCCGAGCGTCGCAAGCTGGGTACCCAACTGCTGGCCAAGCTCACCGTCACCAGCGTTCAGAACCATTTTGACGGGCTCAGTGATCACTTTTACGGCACGGCCCTGCTTGTCATGGCTGACATTGGAGACGAGCGAAGGCATGTCGAAATTGACGCCTGAAACATCGAAGTTCAGATCTTTCAGATTGATCGACTTGTAACCGGGATTGGCCGGATCTTTCGGGTTCATGCCGGCCATGAAACCAGACTCAAAGCTGTCTTCCAGAGAGTCGCCCTCAGCTGGCGCAAACACCGACCAGTCAAACCCGCGGATATCCACATTGCTGATATTGGCCTTGACGGTCATGTCGTCTTCAGGATCGAACATGTCGAACTTCAGGCCCTTCAGCATCATCTGAGCAGCCTTCTGATTCTTCATCCCAGAGACCGAAACCGTGTCCACGAGGAAGGTGCCACTTTCGCCATCGTCTTCATCGATCTGCATGTTCATGTCGTTCATGGTCCACAGATCGAAAGAGAGCGCCTCCCCTGTCGGCATGTCAGCAGGTTCTGCATCCGCAAACACGCTCGCGACCCATGCTGCCAGTGCAGGTGAAGGGTTGACCAGTTCGACGGAGCCAATGGACGCGCTGCCATCTTCTGCTTCTTCGGGATCAGTCGGAACCAGCGAAATGTCGGACATGACCATGCGCGAGAAGCTCGCTTTGCCGTCAATCATGGCGAGACCATCGAATTCCAGCTTTTTCGCTTTTACATCGGCGCCATCCAGGTGCGTGCCATCTTCGTCGTCATCGGACCCGTCATCGGACCCGTCATCGGACCCGTCATCGTCGCCTGCCAGAAGCGTCACGTCAGTGAATACGGCCTTGTCCCCGTTCAGCGTGCTGCTGCCGAAGGATATGCGGCTGTCGTCGGCTTCATCCAAAGCAAAAGCCGCAAGCGCCTGTGGCGCGGTTGCCGGATCACCTTTGCGGGCCTTGACGTCCTTTGCGGCATCTGTGGCGTATTCTGAGCCAGCGCCATCAACCGGCTTGTCTTTGTCTCCGCAAGCCGTAAGCATGGCGATGGCGGCAACGCCTGTGAGCAGATATTTCATGTTTGGTCCCTTTAATGATTGATGCCAGCGTTTCATTTGCGCCCGTCACCTAGAGTGAGATTATTAACATGGCATACAACAATGGCCAGACCGTGACATTCAATGGCCCCGACGGGGACGAAATTCGTGTTCGCCTTGAAGTGAATTCGAAGGCACGGCGGTTGATTTTGAGATTGGATGAACGCCGCCGGGAAGCGGTCGCGATTGCGCCATCGCGGCGGCAGATCAAGGACGCCGCCGCCTTCGCAGCCGAGCGAATCGACTGGATTTCAACGCGCCTCCAACACCTTCCAGAAGTTGTTCGCTTTGAAGAAAACAGTCTGATTTCGTATCGGGGTGCTCCCTGCCGCCTGACCGCAGAAGGCTCGGGCCGCGTACCCCGCATGATAACCGGTCAGCCGAACACACTTTGCGCGCCCGGGGATCCGGAAACACTGCATTTGCGGGTCACCCGCTACCTGAAGAAACAGGCGCGGGCAGATATCACCCGCTCAGTAAACCGTCATGCCGCCACGTTGGGCGTCGCGTACAATGGCATTTCAGTGAAGGATACCCGCTCGCGTTGGGGCTCGTGCACGGCCGATGGTAAATTGTCGTTCTCATGGCGCCTGATCATGGCGCCCTCTGAAGTGCTTGACTACGTGGCGGCCCATGAATGCGCACATTTGCTGGAAATGAACCACTCCCCGCGGTTCTGGGCGCATGTTGCAACCTGTTGCAGCGACTGGAAGCGGCAACGCTCATGGCTGCGTGAGCATGGCGCAGGCTTGCAGGCAGCCGGCGAATAGTGCGGCCTAGCTGGCAGCGACCTCTTCAGGTTCAGTCGCGACTTCGACATCGCGGGCCGGACCAAAGCTGATCAACGTGACCCCGTCGCCGCCCTTGGCCTCCCGATTCGGCCCGAGGAAAATCAGCGTGCCATCTGCGCGAATTTCAGCGATCAGGTCCACTTTCGGTCGATCCTTGCGATAATCTTCAAGGTCGTATTCATCCGTCAACTTCGTCTTGCCAAAGGTCCAACCGCGATAATGGTCGCGGATCAGGCTGTCATAGCCCCTGCCCCGACGAATCAGTGTTCGCCCGCGGGTGCCCATGCCAATGGCCCGGGGATCTTCTTCCTCGGTATCCTGTGCCGACAATTGATAGACCCTGTGGCGGCCGAGTTCAGGGGCAAAATGTCCGGAAACGAGCGCGTTGTACGGCTCATTGGCAGACAAGCCAACGACCTGGTCAAAGGCGGCGTGATCCAGCCGAACCTCCGCTTCCTCTGACAGGACTTCGCCGAAGAAGGTGTTGAGCCCGGCCTCGCGTGCAGGTCGCAAGCGCCTCCAGTTATTGTCTGCAAGGATCGGTTCGATACCGACATCCTTCAGCACTTTCGCCAGATCGATACTCCATGGGTTCACACCTACCAGCAAGACGCCGGGTCGCTCCTTGCGGGCGAGTCCCAATCGCCGGGCCATTGGCCCGATCGTAAAGCCGTGGAGGACCACGGTCACGAACACCATGGCAAAGGCGAGCGGGGTAATCTGTTCTGCACCTGAGAAATAGAACCGGGAATCTCCGCGCCGCCCGAGATCCTCCAGCAGGGTTGCAAAAAGGCTGGAAACGGCAACCGCCACGATCCCGCGGGGCGCAATCCAGCCAAGCAGGATTGCTTCATTGCGTTTCAACGTCCCGAATGTGGCGATCCACACTGAAAGCGGCCGCACGATGAACAGCATCGCCAACAGGAAGGCGAGCGTATTCCAAGTCAGTGCGCGGCGAATGACATCTGGCGTAAGGTTGGCCGTCAGGATGACAAACACGCCTGAAACGAGCAAGACGGCGATATCCTCCTTGAATTTTCGGAGTTCCGCGAGCCCGGCAAGGCGCGAATTGGCCAGCGTCATGCCATAGGCCGTGACGGCAACGAGGCCGATTTCCTTTTCGATCATTTCTGCCAGCGCATAACAGAGAATGATGGACGCGAAGATGATCGGCGCCTTGAGGTATTCCGGAGTCCACCCCTGACGGAAGGCGCGCACGATGGCCCACCCGAAGGCGAAGCCCAGCCCGACACCCAGTGCAGCGGCCACGATGATCATGGCGCCCTTACCGAGAATGGACTCCCCCGTGGCGGCCACGCGAATGATTTCGAAAGCAGCCACCGCAAACAGCGCGCCAACCGGATCGTTGACGATGCCTTCCCACTTCAGGAACTGGCCGGTTCGCCCGCCGAGTTTGGACTGACGCAACAATGGCATGATCACGGTGGGCCCGGTAACCACCAGCACGCCAGCAAATACAACAGAACTGCCCCAATCGAGACCGGCGGCATAATGGGCTGCGAAAGTGCCCAGCGCCCAAGCCAGCGGGCCACCAAGGAATACCATGCGCCGAACAGCTGCACCGGCATCACGAAGGTTCTCGAATTTCAGGACGAGCCCGCCCTCAAACAGGATCACGGCGACGGCCAGCGACACGATGGGACGCAACAACTCGCTGCTGCCGCTATTGAACACTTTCTCAGGATTCAGCAGAGGCTCGCCGAAAACAACCGTCCACAACGGACCGACCGCCAAGCCTGCCAACGCCATCAGCACAATGGCGGGGGCCTGTATACGCCAAGCGACCCATTGCGCACCAATTCCCAGCGCCCCGATCAGGGCGCAGGCGAAGATCAGCTCGCTGGATCCGGCGGATGCCAGTGCAAAGTTGAATTGGTCCATAAAAGCCCCGTTTCGTGGTGCATTCTGCCCGTCGGGCGATCAGAAAACTAGGCTTGAGCCGCGTTTATGTCATCAGCAAAGTCAAATCCGATCTCGCGGGTACCATAGTCGCCTTCCTTGTAGCGTTCGATATGGTCGGAGAACCAGAGCAGGATATGCTGGTAAAGATGTTCATAGAATGGTTCAGGATCAGCGTCTTTCAGCGGCAGGCTGAATTCGTATACTGAACCGTCCTCAATCTGAATTTTGAATTTGTCGCCGATCTTGCGGCACTGCATCACCAGCCTCAGCCAGTCCGTATCGCGCGTGACGCGCACGGCAAGGCCGAACGATATCGGCCCCAGGAGACGGAATCCTCGCGGCGGAATCGAAAAGGCTGCATCCCCATGTGCCTTTGGTTTGTAGGCCCCGGCCGGCGGGACGAGGTGGACACAAACGCCATCGGTTGAGCCAAGAAATTCGCAAAACCCGCTGCGGATTTCTTCCGCCAGTGTGCGGATTCGGTCGTAATTCTCGGCAGCGAGGGCCTGATAGGCCTCTACAGTCTCGATCAGATTATCAAAACGTGACACAGCCTGACGGCCCCCTTCATTACCAAAGCCAACATAAATTAGGGTGCCGCAGGGCGACCTTCAAATTTTAAAGTCGCCACCATCGGACAATGATCAGATGCTTTGGGCGTAATCCAGCCGACGCCGGGAAAGCGAGCCCCATCATATCTCGCGGCTCTATATGGCGATCCGGCCCGCACAATCTCAACTCTGGCAGCAGGATTCAAGGCGGCGAGCTTGGGTGACAGGAAGATGTGATCCAGCGCGCCATAGGTGTCGTCGCCGCTATAATGGTGAGTCCATCGGTCATATGGGTCTGCAATGGCGCGGCTGGCCAAATCGATGGCGAACCCGTCGCCTACCAGCGCTCCCAGACCATGCGGCCGTGCCGGACGGCCATCTACTTCCCAATAGTCATTGAAATCGCCCAAAATAACCCATTCCGCTTTCGCCGGGTCATCAAATCGCTGGCTGACAATCCGGCGCACAGCCTGAGCCTCAGCTTCACGCATGGCAACCGTCCTCTTGCGTCCACCATGCATGGATTTGAAGTGGCAGACAAAAAGCGTCAAAAGGCGTCCGTCTTTTTCCACATCCACTTCCAGACAATCCCGGCGAAAGACGTAGTCATTGACGGAAGCCCCTTTGGGGGGGTGAATGCCCAACCGTCCGAAGGTCGCCCGCGCATGGCTGCGCTGGAATGCCACCGTAAGCGACGACAACAGACCCACATCGATTCCGCGGCTGTCATTCCCCTCGTGCAGCACACGTTCGCCAAACGGCTTTCCGGCCCAGCGCCCGACATAGCGATTGTCAAAAGCGGTCAAGGTGACGAGGTTTTCGACCTCCTGCAGTGCGCACACTTCGGCCTTGGTCGCGACCAGAGCCTGCGCGGTCAGGGTGCGGTCATCCTCCGACAGGACATCGAAAACCGCATCCACCTGCTCGGCAACCAGGGCGTCGTCGACATCGGTCAGCTTGCGACGCGCATTGGCGAGACCTGAGCGCGCGAAATCGCAGCGCATCATCAGGTTTTCGCAATTGAACGTGGCCAAACGAATATCAGGCATTCATCGGTGATGCGGCCTCATGCCTGCGGGGTCAACGCAGAATGGCGGCTGTCTCAGGCGACGGCGCGTTCAGCAAAACGGGCGCTCGTCTGGGCCCGCTCAACCGATTCCGCATCGGGGCGCTGATCTACGGGAATGGCCGTGCGGCCGAGTTCTACGGCAATGCCTGGCTGAACCCCGCCGCCAAATGCAGACAACACCGTGCGGATCACATCGAGAGGCTGGGCCTCATCTTCGACAATCTGTCCGAAGCGAGCGGCGACAGGCCCAACTACGCCATAAGCCAAGAATACACCGAGAAAGGTGCCCAGCAGGGCTGACCCGATCATCATTCCAAGCACTGCAGGCGACTGATCAATCGACCCCATCGTCTTGATGATGCCCAGCACAGCCGCCACGATACCGAGCGCTGGCAAAGCATCGGCTACAGTATTGAGTGCACTCACTGCTTTCATGCGCTGGTCAACGTGCAGGGCCACAGACTGCTCCATATGCGCCTCAGCCCGTGCCGGGTCTGACAGGTCGAGCGCCATCAGGCGAAAGGAATCGCAGATCATGTCACGCGCAGCAGGATCGGAAAGCACCGCAGGGGACAAAGCAAACAAGGGCGACGCATCCGGGTCTTCGATATCCGATTCAATCGCGACAAACCCGCCTTGGCGTACCTTGCGCATCAAGTTGGACAGCAGAACCAGCAATTCGCGGTGTTGGGCACGCTGCCAACGGCTGCCCTGAAACGAGCGAACGAACCCACCCAAAGCCTCCTTGGCAACTTTCGGCGAATTACCGATCAGAATGGTGCCGAGCGCAGCGCCACCAATCAGGGCCAGTTCGAATGGCAGCGCCTGCATGGCACCGTGTCCGCCCGTGAGGACGAGGCCGCCCATCACGAGGATGACCACAAGGACAAGACCAATCAATTGGGGCAAGACGCGCGGGCTCCGGCATTAACTCAGCCTGCACCATGACACATTCGTCTTAAGCCAAGCTTACAGCGCACACCCTGCCCTGCCTGCAGCGCTTAACTGGCTCGCAATCCTGCGCCGCCCATCACGGGGTCATGCTCTGCCACAAGGTGGCCAGGAGTAATCTCGACCAGTTTTGGTTGGTACTGTTCCGCGTCCCCATCATCAATGAGTTTGGACTTCATGAAGCGGAGCGATGCACGGCTGTCGAGCGGACTTGGAAGATCGCCCGTCAGGCGCAAGCGTTCCCGCGTGCGCTCCCCGGTCGGATCGGCGTTTGGCACAGCCGCAATCAGCGCTTTCGTGTAGGGGTGGCGCGCTTCGGTGTAGATGGCATTGCGACCGGCAAGTTCTACTACGCGGCCAAGATACAACACCATTACCCGATGGCTGATCTGCCGCACGACGGCGAGATCGTGGCTGATGAAGATCATGGCGAGGCCGAATTCTTTCTGCAGCTCGATCAGCAAATCCACGACTTGCGCCTGGACAGACACATCAAGCGCCGAAACCGCTTCATCACAGATCACCAGTTTCGGCTGAAGGATCATGGCACGGGCAATGCCAACCCGCTGGTTCTGGCCCCCAGACAATTCATGCGGGTACCGGTTGATCAGATTTGGGTCGAGCCCGACCCGCGGCAGGATTTCGCGTACTTTCGCTTCCCGATCCGCGCGCGACAGGCGCGGTTGGTGAACTTGCAACGGTTCGGCAATGGAAGCGCCGATGGTCATGCGGGGGTCAAGGCTGGCGAGCGGGTCCTGGAACACGATCTGGAGATCGTCGCGCAGGCCGTTCATTTCCTTGCGGCTCGCCTTGGATATGTCGCGCCCCAGCCAGGCAACCGTGCCATCGGTTGGAGGGATGAGGTTCAACACGCCGCGCGCGAGCGTGGACTTGCCACACCCGGATTCTCCGACAACTCCCAACGTCTCGCCCGGTTTCAAATCGAACGAAACACCATCCACCGCTTTCAACGGCTTCGTCTTGCCAAACAGACCGCCCTTCACCGCAATCGGGAAATGGATTTTCATGTCCTCTACCTTGAGAACCGGCTCAGTTTCAGGCGCCGGCGGCGCTGACAGGACGGGTCGACCGGGGCGATCTGGTTCGTCGATGCGCGGCACAGCATTCAGCAGCATCTTCGTATAGTCGGCCTGAGGCTTGTAGAAGATGTCGTCGACGCTCCCCTGCTCGACGATCTCGCCATGACGCATGACGATGACGCGGTCGCACATGCGGGCGACCACACCCATATTGTGAGTGATCAGCGCGATGCCGGTACCCGTCTCGCGTTTCAGCTCGTCCATCAGTTCCAGAACCTGCGCCTGCACGGTCACATCCAGCGCTGTGGTGGGCTCATCCGCGAGCAACAGTTCAGGATTGCAAAGCATGGCGATGGCAATCATGACGCGCTGGCGCATGCCACCTGAAAGCTCATGCGGAAACTGGTTCATGCGCCGGGCTGCTTCCGGAATGCGCACATTCTCCAGCCAGTCGACGCATATGCGATCCGCTTCTTCGCCCTTGAGGCCCTTATGGAGCGCCAACACTTCGCGCATCTGCGCGCCGACTGTCATGTGCGGCGTCAAACTGGTCAGCGGGTCCTGAAAAATCATCGACATCCGCGCGCCACGGATATTGCGAAGTGTTGCGTCCGAAGCCTCCAGCATATTGGTGCCATCGAAATCAATCCGGCCGGTTGCAGTGCCATTGCCCGCCAACAGACCCAGAGCCGAGAGCGCAGACTGGCTCTTCCCGGAGCCGCTTTCGCCGACAATGCCGAGGCATTCGCCCTTGGCGACGTCGAAACTTATACCTTTGACAGCCTCAACCACACCGTCAGGTGTGTCGAAGGAAACACGAAGATCTTTGACAGAAAGAATAGCCATGCTGGCATTCTGTATACGCGCGGGCGGGGCGTGCAACGACCGCTCTGCAGAAAGCGGAAAAAAGGCCGCGCTGTCGGGAAATAGCACGGCCCAGGAGAGAGTGAGAACAGGGCGCAATGGGTCAAAGCCCTGCCCTCATGATATGGCGCTCAGAATTTATACCCGAGCCCCAGTCCCACCACGAGTGGATTGATGTCCACATCAGCATCCACTGTTGCGCCAAGCGCCGTGGTGAAATCCACAGTCACATCCGGATTTATCCAGATCTTCTTGATGTCTGCGTTGACAGCCCAGCCACCTGGCTCGCCATCAAGATCGTAATCTACGCCCGCCTGAAGCGCGAGACCGACACTGGTGTCGTAATCTATGCCGTCTGCGACAGGGCCTTCATCCTCGTTGAAGAAGAAGGTCGCATTGACGCCTGCGCCGACATAGGGCTTCCACTGGCTGTCATTCACGAAGTGGTATTGCACCGTCAGAGTGGGTGGCAGCAGCGTGACATCGCCCAGATCGATCGTTGCATTATCGAGTGCGCCCGGAACGGTCACGCCCGTGGCTTTCACGTCATGTGGCGTCACGCCAAGGATCAGCTCGGCAGCGATATTCTTCGTGAAGAAGTAAGTAATGTCCAATTCGGGCACGTACTGGTCTGAAATGTCCACATCCCCTGCAAGGCGCGACCCTGCGACGGAGAGATCGCCGGACTCATCCGGCAGGACCCCGATGACGCGTCCGCGGACCATCCAGGGATTCTCGTCTGCCAAGGCAGCAGGTGCTGTCCCGACCCAAGTTGCCCCGGCAACCAGAGTAGCAAGGAGAAGCTGTTTCATGTCGTTTAACTCCTGTTTTGGCGCACCAATTCGCGCCGGATGCCAAATGCCTACTCCGATGATTTGATGAGGATAATTGCCCGTTTTGACGCGCGGGCGCGTGTCGCGCGTCATGGCATCGCGACTAGGTATTCTTCCCAATTGCGCCGGTGAGCACTTCCTGAGATCTTGGTTCGGTGCGCTTCCGTCCGAGCTATATCCATCCGCCTGCTGCGGCGTACCATCCCGGTTCTCCCACGGTCAGGCTTGAACTGTGCGCTTCCGCTGGGGCACATGGAGGGTGAGGAAACCATCCCAATGAGGACCACACCATGCCCGTCATAAATTATCTCACCACTTGCATCTTTGATTCAGGTGCCTTGAAGCAGCTCGCCGGTACGGCGAAGAAGCTCGGCATGACCCGGCCTTTCATTGTGACGGACCCCGGCATCAAGGCCGCCGGCATTCTGGCGAAGGTCGAAGATGCGTTGGGCGTTGCAGCGGCAGGCGTGTTCGCGGAGACCGTGCCGAACCCGACCGAGAAGCAGACCAAGGAAGCAGCAGCCGCCTACAAGGCATGCGGCGCCGACGGCCTGATCGCACTCGGCGGCGGCTCGTCCATGGACCATGCCAAGGGAATCGGCCTGCTGGTCAGTCATGATGAACCGCTCGAAAATTATGCCGCCATCACCGGCGGTGCCAAGAAGATCGGCAAGATCCCGCCGCTGATCGCTATCCCGACCACATCCGGTACGGGTTCAGAAGTCTCAGTCGGCCTGGTCCTTGTACTGGAGAATGGCCGCAAGGAGACCATCGTCTCTCCAAACCTGATCCCTGCCACAGCCATTTGCGATCCGGACCTGACTCTTGGCCTTCCTGCCGGACTGACGGCCGCCACTGGGATGGACGCCGTCACACACTGCATTGAATCAGTCCTGTCCCCAACCGTGAATCCGCCTGCCGAAGGCATTGCGTATGAGGGCGTGTTCCGTGCTGTCGGGAATGGCTGGCTGAAGAAGGCGGTCAAGGATGGCTCGGACGCGGACGCCCGCTGGCACATGATGATGGCAAGTTATGAAGGCGCTCTGGCATTCGTGAAAGGCCTTGGCGGGGTCCACGCCCTGTCACACGCGGCGGGCCGTCTGCATGACAAGCGACTGCACCACGGCACGCTGAACGCGATCTTCCTGCCGCATATCCTACGCTTCCATGAGGGTTCAGCCGATGAGAAATATGTGCGTCTTCGTCAGGCCATGGGTCTGAAACCCGGCGCGGATCTTGGCGACGCAATTGCAGAGCTGAATGCCGATATCGGCATCCCAGCCACCCTGTCCGCCATCGGATTGTCGGCAGACGACGCCCCCGGCGTGGTTGAGTATGCACTTAAAGACCTCGCCCATTTCGGCAATCCAAAGCCTATGAGTGCGGATGATTATGCAAAGGTCTACGAGGCCGCCCTTTAAGGATACGTGGAAGGGGGCCGTCATCGACGGCCCCCTCGTCCCCCCACTCAGCCAACTGGAATGAAATTACCGTGGAATCCCTGCGGAATGCGTTGCGGAATGTGCACGGTTGCAACCGCCGGAGCGGTGAAATTTGCGGCATCGAGAATGACCAATTCGGATAGGCCCGCATTGGTGTCGACCACATAGCCCATCAGCCAGCCCTCATCCTCTGAGGCCGTTTCGCTGGCAGGAATGAAAATGAATTCGCCCGGCACCCGTCCTGATCCAAAATCGCGAACTTCGCAGCTGCCATTGGTCAGGTCATGCTTGAAGATGCGTGTTTCGGTGAGGAAGCCGTCTGCCGCGACAGCCGTTGTGTAAACATAGCGATAGGGTTTTCCGGTCAGCCGCTCATCATAGCGCGGAAACTCATGAGCGCGGTCATCTATCACACGCCGTGACACGGTTCGCGTCGCCGGATCAATCTTCAGGGATTCAAATTTCGGGACGCCGTCCGGGCCAGTATTGTCAGGGGCAAACATGTGATCATAAACACATGCGTCCATCACGACTTTTCCGTCCTCGGTTTCATAGGCATTCGCAGGATGGAAGATGTAACAGGGATCGACATCACACCAGATGATATCATCCGCACTCCCCTCTCGCGGTAACAGACCAATACGCGCCTTGTGGTTCTCATTCCACCGATACGGAAAGCTCATGCCACTGATGATGGCACTCATGGAGAACGTCACCGGAAGGTCCATCACGATCACGTATTTCGGGGTGATCATGCAGTCATGAACCATTGGGCCATGCTCGACAGGGATTGGCTCATCCCGGCGCACGCGGCCATCAGCGCCCAGCACCTTGTGCCAAAGCAGATTGGTTTGCTGCGACTCGTAGCAGATGGCGTGCATCTCGCCTGTGTCGGGGTCGTAATGCGGATGCGCGGAAAAAGATTGACCCAACGTCCCGTCAAAATCCGAATGCGCACGCGTCTCCAGGTCCTCGGACACTTCGACGGGATACCCACCCGCTTCAACAATCGCCCAGATCTTTCCTGCGTGACCAACAATGTTCGTGTTCGCCACATCAATTCTGGGGTGACGCGGACCGGGCGCACGCGGCTCGCCTAGGGCATCACTCACACTGTTGGACCTCACCCAGCGATTGCGGTACCAAAGCGCCTTGCCATCCTGCAGGCGGACACCGTGCAACATGCCATCCCCTACAAACCAATGATGTGCAGCTGGATTGACCGGTGAAACGGGGTTCGGGCCATTGCGGACGTAAAGGCCATTCAGACCAGCGGGAATCGCCCCCGTCACCTTTGGATCAATTTCGGTGATCTCTTCCGTCAGCGGGGTATGAACGCCTTCAAGAAAGACGTTGGGCTGTGTTGCCTTGCGCCGGCTGCGGTTGAATCCCGCCACCGCCATGACTCCTTTTGTCACGACTCCCCGAATAGCTGTTTTCACAGGGCTGGGCATGGAGATCATCCTCGCGGCTTGTTGTCTGCGCCGCAATGTTTACACTGATAACATGCCGATGAATGATAACAGTGTCAACATGAACGCTCAGGGCGGGAACTACCACCATGGTGATCTAAGGGCCGCCCTGATCGAAGAAGGATTGGCGCAGATCAGCAACAGCCCGGCCGAGAAAGTGAGCCTCAGAAAAATTGCCCGGAATGTCGGTGTTTCAGCGACGGCAGTTTATCGACACTTTCCCAATAAGGCCGCGCTTCTAGGCGCTTTGTGCGGAGTTGGGAGCGTGAAGCTGTCTGATACGTTCCGGGATGCCCTTTCCAAAACTCCAGCGGGCATTGATGCGTTCGAAATCATGGGGCGAACCTATGTCCGGTTTGCAATAGACAATCCGTCTCTGTTTCGCCTGATGATGACGAAAGCGCCTCGCGCCGAAGTGCTTCAGCCAAATCAGGCGAAAGAGACCGGCGCATTCGCTATGTTGTCCAACACGTTGGGGGATGTGTTGCCGAAGGATACGCCGCCCGAATTACAGATGGTCAAACGCCTTCAGGCCTGGTCGATCGTGCATGGATTGTCGATGCTGATACTGGATGGCCAGCTGCCCGACGATGAAAAGATGATCGCCGCCGTCGTCTCTCGAAGCTTTCTCTAGGCCAGCCCGCGAATCCGGCGCATATTGCAGCGCATGTTCGAAGGAATCTCCACCACCGCCACGCATCTTGGTCTGCTCGCTGGTGCGATGGCCGTGGGCGCGTCCTGGGTCGCGGCCATTGCGTCGCCCAATTGCAGCTTTGACAAGCTGGACGGATCGCGCGCCGATCGCCATGTCCGGGAATTGCTGCTCCAGACGTCCACGCCGATCGCCGGCATGATGCTCGCTTCCGGCGCGTTCTTCCTGCTCGCCTCAAGCTGGGCAGCCGCCGTCACCGCCTTGTTGGCCGCTTTCGGGTTCTTCTCCAATCGCTGGATGCTGACACCTGGGAAAAAGCAAAAGGGCGAACGCACGAGCCGCAAGGGTCAGCGCGCCATTTCGGTCAGCCTTTCCCTGATGTTTACATTGGTGGCGATTGTATCAGTCGTACTTGGCATGATCCGCATCTAGCGGGGATCAGGCGAACACGAGCCAGAGACAGCCCATTTCGTGCAGTTTTCTGAAATTGTCGGCCGATTTCCGGGCAGCTCGCAGCGCAATCTCGCCAGCGGCCTTCCTGTTGACAGCTAGCATCATGGTGCAAATTGCAATGCCCGGCAGGAACATCCACCAGACAAAGGCCAGAGATGCCAATACACCCGCAAGGCAGATGAAATAGGCCAACGCGTCCAGAACACGAAAGCGCGTATGCATGTAGCTGCCGAAATCATTGAGCAATTCCGGCTGTTTGTGCAGAATTTCCGCATCAATCGCGAAATGCTGGCCTGGAGCCTGCTCATAGATGATGGCCCGCGTCATGCGACCGCCACGATGGGGATTGGGTTGGCATTTGAGGAACATGGCAATCACTCCATTTCGGGGACAATTTACCTTGTCCCGGTTAAGCTGAAGCTTGCTGAATTCGATCAATTTTGCAGAAAAATGAAACCATGATGTTCCCGTCCCGACCCACGCCTATCTGGCGAATATGTTTGCCCTGACAGGGATTGCCATCTATGCTGCACCGCAACATGAAAGGTGTGTAGCTGATGCTGTACTCACTTGTCGAAATGAACCGGGCGGCAATGGCACCCATGCGGGTTGCCGCGCGCGCCAGTCGCGCAGCGCTGAGTTCGCCGCTGAACCTGATGGGGCAGACCGACTATGGTCGCTCGCTGTCCGCCATGGCGGACGTATTTGAAAGCGCAACACGCTATTACGGTAAACCGGAATGGCGGATCGATACGGTGCGGATCAATAGCGCGCCCATTGATGTGACCCCTGTTGTGGCGTGGCGCTCGCCTTGGTGCAACATGATCCACTTCAAGAAGGATCCAGAAGCGCTTGCCGCCGCCCGGAATTCAGAAAAGCTCGGCCCTCAGCCCCGTCTTCTGATAGCTGCCCCGCTCTCTGGCCATTATGCCACTCTGCTGCGCGGGACAGTTGAGGCGTTCCTGCCGACCCATGATGTCTACATCACTGACTGGCAGGACTCTCGTATGGCACCTGTCTGGTTGGGGCGGTTCGATCTGGACGATTATATTGATCACATACGATCGATGCTGACTCATCTGGGCGCGGGCGCCCATGTACTTGGCGTGTGTCAGCCAGGCCCGCCTGTGCTTGCTGCTGTCGCCATGATGGCCGAGGATGATGACCCGGCCCGGCCCGCTTCCATGACGTTCATGGGGTCGCCGATCGACACACGGCTTAGTCCGACCGTTCCGAACGTGCTGGCCGAGGAAAAACCGCTTTCGTGGTTTGAAGAGAACATGATCCACACTGTGCCGGGCCCCTACCCGGGCATGTTCCGGAGAGTCTATCCAGGCTTTGTCCAGCTCGCTTCCTTCATGAACATGAACTGGTCGCGCCATGTCGATGCGCACTGGAACTTTTTCAATCATCTGGTTGAAGGGGATGGCGACAATGTCGGCAAGCATCGGGAATTCTACGATGAATACCTGTCGGTGCTCGACCTGACGGAAGAATTCTACCTGCAAACAATCGTACGCGTGTTTCAGGAGCACCAGCTGGCCCGCGGCATGTATCGCTATCGCGGAACACATCTCGTCAAACCGGAACTGATCCGCGATGTCGCGCTGATGACGGTTGAAGGCGAGAAGGATGATATTTCCGGCATCGGTCAAACACAGGCTGCACACGACCTATGTGTGAAGTTGCCGGAAGACATGCAGACCGACTATATCCAGCCGGGCGTTGGCCATTACGGCGTATTCAATGGCAGACGCTTTCAGACCGAGATCGCTCCGCGCGTAACTGAATTCACGAAGCGCTTCACGATGCGGGATGCCGACGAAGCCGCCACGGAGCGACTCAGAAAAACGTCTTGAACAGGCTTGAGCTTTTGGGACTATTTCTCAGGTGTGGGCAAGACTCGCGCAATCTGACGACAAATGTCTCGTGCTTCGCTCAATACCGTGATGGGCATCGGATCAGGTGTGTCGAGATAGGCGCTAAGCTGAGAAACTGCACGGGCCTCAGCCTGCTCCGTCAGTAAGGTGTCATCGGATACTTGTAGTGTCCGACGAGAGGTACACGACTGCAGTTCCAGAATGGTCAGGTCAGCCGCGCCGCGATGAGGTGTGCGTAGCAGGACCGACGACGGCAGATCCGGACCATCCGGCACCGCAACCCAAAGCGCATGGATGTCATCCTCGACAACAGGGTTTCGGAAACGGATTGCATAGATCAAGCCCTTGTCCAGATGGCGTACTGAATAGTCCGCCAAACCAGCATCGTTCAGTCCACCAAGCCAGGCAGCGATCATGGCATTGCGCGCCTGCTTTGCTTCGGCACCGCGCCATGCGGCTGCCTCAGCATAGACCTGCCTCAGGGCAAGGCCAGGCTCCTTCAGAAGTGAGCGCGGCGAGGTCGTTTCAACGTTCGCTGGAGGGGGCACATACGCCGATGCGTATTCTGCAAAACCAATCCAACCCGTCAGTGCCGAAGCCAGCAGAGCCGAGCTGAGATGTCTGATCCAGTCGCGAGAGGCCATTGAGCGCGTTCCGTTCCGAGTCGAAGCGCACTTTGCCAGGCTAAGAGTTAAGGAAGGTCCGCTCGATTGCCCACCAGAGCCCAATTGCTCCGATGGCCGCCGATACCGGCCATACCAGAACTGGCCGGTAGAGGTCTGGCCGGCCGGCCTGCTTCAGGGCGCCCCTGATGACAACGGCCACTGCAAGCGCCATGCCGATAACGGCGAGCTGGCCGATCTCAACGCCGACATTGAATCCGATCAAAGCTGGCCAGAAGATCCCCGGTGGCAGGCCAAGATCCCCAAACGCACCGGCGAAACCCATGCCGTGGATCAGGCCAAAGCCGAATACGAGTGCCGGACGCCAGGCGCTTGGTTCCTTGAACAGGATGTTCTCAAGCGCGGCCCAGGCGATTGTCAGCGCAATCAGTGGCTCGACGATACTTGCCGGAGGCGAGATCACCCCGGCAGCCGCAAGGCCGAGCGTGGATGTGTGCGCCAGCGTGAAGGCAGAGATTTGCCAGAGCAGCGGCTTTATCCGCCGACTGGACAGGAAAAGCGCCAGGACGAACAGGATATGGTCCACCCCCATTGGCAGGATGTGCTCGAATCCGATCCGAACATAGAAGATCGCCGTCTCGATCCCGGATCTGTCGAGTTCAACCTCGCTGCCCGGAACGTCGTCTCCTGTTTCAGTTGCGTCACCAGCCCTGTCCAGTTCCTGAAGCTCCCGGCACAAAGCGGGGTCCATCCCTCCCCCCGGCAGGCAAAGCTCGTCTTCCGGGTGGGCGAACGCCGCTTGCGGCGCAGATGTGACAGCAAGGCAGGCTATCAGACAGCATGCCAGAAAGGCGATGAGCCGATGCCGCATCAAATCTCGTCCGGCAGCGGATGCGGCGCTTCCATACGGATGGCCTCGTGATGGTCATCATCATGGTCATGTACCGGCAGGAAGGACAGCACGAGCGCTATGGCGACACCAGCCGACAGAGCCAACAGGCTGCGCAGCGGCGGCTCCTCCTTCATCGGAGCCATCAAGGGGCCGGTCGCAACGTAGAGGAGCAGGCCGGCGGAGGCCGCGAACAAAGCGCCAACCGCCTCGCTGCCCAGGAAATACATGAAGGGCGACGACATAATCACGCCCAGCGGGGTCGTGGCGGACGCAGCCAAGAAGGCCCACAGGAAGGATTGCCGGTTCGAAAAATTGTGCCTGCGCAGGATCGCGAACGCGATCACACCTTCCGGAAACTCATGCAGGATCAGCGAGACCGCCGCATAGACGCCTGCGGAAAAGCTCGCGGCAAAGGTCACCGAATAGATGACGCCGTCGATAAAGGAGTGGATGGCAATCGCGATTATGGGGGTGACAGCCGCCATCCGGCCGCCATTCACGCTTTCCGGGAAGAATGTGTTGAGGCCGTAATTAAGTATCAGCCCGCCAAGGAATCCGCCCAGCATGAAGTATGGCGCCTGAGAACTTTCGGCAAAGGCTTCCGGCGCAATGTGCAACAGGCTGAGCGTGACGAGCATGCCCGCCGCCGCGAGGCCCATGACGGCAGAGAACCGCGCACTCCAATCGCCCCGCATCGCCACAGCGATGAGGCCGACCGTGGTCACAAAGGCCGCGATCAAGCCGAAAAACAAAGGGGCCTGCATGGATTCAAACATGGAAAGCGGTAAGCCGGTCCGTTAACAGTCAGGTGCGGTCTATAACCGCGTCCTGCGGCCTTGCGAAGAAGTGTTATATGGTATCATTATTCAGCTTGCGAGCAGATTTTCCGAAAACACTGAATTCCCCAATCGGGGCAATGGGAGCGATATGATAGACCGATCATGGGGCCGTGGCGCAAAAATGCTTCTGGCGGGTGCCGGTTTGACGCTGTGCGTCGCCTGTAGCGCAGAAGTGCCATACGAACCTGAACCGGCTGCAGTGGAGCCTCCACCGACGGTCGAATCCACTCCTCCTGCGTCAGATACGGAGTACTCGGCTCATACGGCAGAGCACCGTGACGATGATAGTCATGACGAGGACCATGGTGAATATGCTGGCGGCGAAGCCCATGTACACGGCGCTGCAGAGTTGGCCGTTGCGCTCGACACCAGTTTCGTCACGATCACCGTTGACGCCCCGCTCGTAAATTACGGCCTATCGGAAAAAACGAAGAAGAAATCCACCGAGCTTGAAAAATATGCCGAGGGCCTGACAGAACTCATGGGCAATGCGCGCTGCGACCTTGTCGAGCGCTCTGCAGAAGTGCGCCGATCGGGCGATCATGCTGCACTCACCCTGTCCATAGTCTGGGATTGCAAGCGCCCCAGCCAGCTGGATGGCCTCATGTTCACCGGCTTTGAACACTATCCCGCCTTTGAGGAAGTCGACGCCATCTATCTTGGTGAAGAAGGGGAATCCAATTCTGCGTCACTCACACCGGACAGCCCTTTCCTGCCCTTCGGATCCTGACATGGCAGAACCGATTGTCTCTATTTCGAATCTTTCCTTTGCCTGGACGCCAGGCAATGAGGTCCTCGACATTTCAGACTTCCAATTGAAGGCGGGCGAGCGCTTGTTTCTGCGCGGAGCATCCGGCTCTGGAAAATCCACCCTTCTCGGCATCATCGCTGGTGTGCTGGAGGCGGGCTCTGGTGAGGTCATCGTTCTCGGACAGGATCTGGCGACCTTGGAACCCGCAGCGCGGGACCGCCTGAGGGCGGACCATCTCGGTGTGATTTTCCAGATGTTCAATCTCGTGCCTTATCTCTCCGTCATCGGGAATGTCACGCTGCCTCTACGTTTCTCTCCCAAGCGCCGCGCAGCAATCAACGGTAACGAAGACGATGAAGCCCGACGGTTGCTTTCGCGGCTGGGCCTGACGGACGAGACTCTACTGGCACGCCGCGTCTCTGACCTTTCTGTCGGTCAGCAGCAACGTGTCGCTGCCGCACGCGCCCTGATCGGCGGCCCCGAAATCGTGATCGCTGACGAACCGACCTCAGCGCTTGATGCGGATGCCCGTGATCAATTCATTGATCTACTGAGCGAGGAAGCGCGGCGCACAGGCGCAGCACTTCTCTTCGTCAGCCACGATGCCGGGCTCGCCACACATTTCGACCGGGCGGTAGACCTCGGCGAGATAAATCGCGCGGGAGTGTCAGCATGAGCGCTATCCTGTCTCTCGCCTGGCAGAGCCTCATGAACCGCAAGGGATCTGTTTTGCTCACCCTGTTGGCAGTTGCCTTGTCGGTGGCACTTTTTCTGGGCGTAGACAAAGCCCGCACAGGCGCCCGCGAAGGCTTCGGCAACACTATCTCTGGCACCGAACTGATTGTCGGCGCACCTACCGGCAGCGTGAACTTGCTGCTTTATTCGGTCTTTCGAATGGGCAGCGCGACAGCAGAAATTTCGTGGCCGACCTATCAGGAGATCGCCACGCGGCCGGATATAGACTGGGCTGTTTCGATCTCCCTCGGAGACAGCCATCGCGGATTCCGCGTCATGGGCACAACGCCCGAATATTTTGACCGCTACAAGTTTGGCCGCAATCAGGACCTGATGATCGCGCAGGGCGAACCGTTTGACGATCTGTTCGATGCGGTCATCGGCGCCGATGTGGCTCGCGAACTGGGGTATTCGATCAATAGCCCCTTGGTCCTGTCGCATGGGCTGGGCCAAGCCGACTTCGGCTCAAGTCATGAAAACCGCCCGTTCCGGGTTGTTGGCATTCTTGCCCCGACTGGTACGCCGGTGGACCAGACGGTACATGTCTCACTGGAAGCCATCACCGCCATCCATGTCGGCTGGGAAACCGGCGCAAAGAATCCGCTAGCCGACAGTATTTCCGAAGAGACCGTGCGGTCCTTCGATCTCACACCCAAGACTGTCACGGCGATCTATCTCGGCCTGAAACGTAAAGGCACCATCTTGACCACACGCCGCGAGATCAACACCAACAAGGGCGAGCCATTGATGGCGATCATTCCATCACAGGCGCTCGCGGAACTATGGAGTGTGACCGCAATTGCCGAACGGGCATTGCTGGCCGTCTCGATATTCGTCATCGCGGTGGGCGTGGTTTCGATTTTAACCTCCATCCTCACCAGCCTCAACGAGCGGCGACGCGAAATGTCGATCCTTCGTGCGGTCGGTGCTCGACCCGGTCACATCTTCACGCTGTTGGTGCTTGAAGCAGGGTTGGTGGGCCTCTTTGGCGCATTGCTAGGCATTCTTCTCATCCATGGGCTGCTGGCAGTGATCGGTCCGCTTGTTTCAGCGCATTACGGCATATCCCTAATTGGCACCGGGCCCAGCCTGAACGACCTGTATACACTGCTGGCGGTCACGGGCGCCGCCCTGGTCGCCGGGGCGATACCCGCCTGGATGGCGTTCCGCAGGTCGCTGGCCGATGGATTATCCCTTCGGCTCTAACCGCTCACACCCACTGGCGGGGTCACCTCGCGCATCCTAGATTGGCATCATGAAAAAACTCTCTCCCCTCCTGACCGCCGCCCTGATGACAGGCTTACTGGCAGCCTGCAGCGAAGCAGATACGCCAGCCGAACCCGCACCTGCTGAAGCAGCACCAGATGCAGCGACCCCACAAGTTGGCGACAAGATTGGCGAAAGCGAAGCTGAGCGCAAAGCCAAACGCGAAGCAACGATTGCCGCGCGCGCCGCAGATCAGGCCCGCAAAAAATCCGAGGCCAAAGCGCGCGGCGTGACCGAGATCGGCTGGGAAGACTTGATGCCGGAAGGCGAAGAAGAACGTCTCGCCCAGATGTACCAGAGCCAGATGTCGATGCTCTATGGTGGCGGAGGCGTAGCAGAAGGATCGGCTGCGGACGCCATGGTGCAGATCGGAACGTTCAACACCGTCAAGGAACTCAACGGCAAATCGATCAGGTTGCCGGGCTATACCGTGCCGTTTGAATATGGCTCAAAAGCCGAAGTGACCGAATTCCTTATGGTCCCCTATTTCGGCGCCTGTATCCACGCCCCACCCCCGCCACCAAATCAAACCGTATTCGTAACGACGGACGAGCCCATCCTGTTGAAAGATCTGGCGCAGGCCGTCTGGGTTGAAGGCATCCTAACCGCCGAGACGCAGGAGAGCGAACTGGCGGACGCCGCCTATACGCTCAAGCTGACTCACATCGAGAAATACGAGTACTAGGACTTACTATTCAACGCGTTCACGAAATATAGGTGGTTTCACGGTTTCTGGGGATGAAACCCTCTCAACAGGCACAAATGGATGTTCTGGAACAAACGCGTCGCAGTCCTGATTTCTGCCCTGATAATTGCGGCGATCACCATAAGCATCCTCACATATGTGCGGCGCCCATCGCTTGAGGGACTTGCAGGTCTGAATGGTCCCACCGCAGATAGCATCATTGCGGATGGTCAATCGTCCAGTTGGTCAGTTCACGCCGATGGATCGGAATCGCGACTCGCCATCCTGCTGACCGATGAAGATTCCTCCTGGCTCGGACTGGCTGAAGGGTTGAAAAGCATCGGTGTCCCCTTCTTGATTACGCGAAACACCAAAGCGGCTGTCCAACACAAGGTCGTGCTCGCGTACCCAGCAATTTCAGGTCGCCTGCTGGATGCCGAAGACTTGGAGACCCTCGCCCAGCACGTGGAATCCGGCGGCACATTGATCGCGACGCAAATCCTTGGCGGAGGATTGCAAGGCGTGTTTGGCTTCGACCGCATCGAAGAATCCCGTGACTATTCGGAGATTCGCTTTTCCGGATCTCAACCCTCCTTGTCCTTTATCGACCGGCCAGAAGAAAGGACCGTCAGGATTGGAAACCCTGATAAGGACCTACACCGCATCGGCACCCAAGCGTTCGTTGGCGCGACAAATATTCTGGCCACCTACGATGATGGATCCGCAGCTGTGGTGGCGCACGCCTCCAAACAGGGTGGACAAGCTTATGCTATCGGCTTTGATCTCGGCTTCTTCATCCTGAAGTCCGCAAACGGGCGCAATGGTGGCGTGTCGAGAAATTACGCGAACGCCTATGAGCCATCTGTCGACACATGGTTGCGATGGATAAAATCCGTCTACACTCAAAGTGAACCGGCCGCGATCACGCTTCACTCCGCGCCGGAAGGGCGAGATCTCGCCGTCGTCATATCCTTCGACATCGATTATTCGAACTCCATGACCAATACGAGGGCATTCAGCGACCTCCTGTCAGAGCTCGGAATTCCGGGAACCTTCTTCATTCAGACGAAGTATTTCGACGACTACAACGACAAGGCGTTCTTCAATGATTTTACGCTGCCCATTGTTCAGCATCTAAACGAGTCCGGAATGGAGGTCGCCAGCCATTCGGTGACGCATGCAAAGACTTTTTCGGACATGCCGCTTGGCGAGGGATCCGAGCGCTTTCCTGACTACCAGCCCCGCGTATTGAATGAAGGCAGAACCTGGAATGCTTCAATTCTGGGCGAACTGCGCGTGAGCAAGTATCTGCTGGAACAGGTCACGGAAACAGAAGTGGTATCGTTTCGTCCAGGCTACCTCGCCACACCGGCGCGCCTTCCTGAAGCCTTGGACGCGAGCGGGTACAAATACGCCTCCAGTGCCACATCGGGAAATGTTCTGACGCATTTGCCCTACCGCATGAATTTCAGCAGGGGCTACGACAGTGCAACAGGCGTTTTCCAGTTCCCCATCGCCATCGAAGACGAAATTCCACCGCACATGAACTTGCGGGAGGAACCGGCCGTGGACCTCGCCAAGCGGCTCGCCGAATATGGGGGCTGCTATGTCGTGCTGATCCATCCCAACGTCACGAAAGAAAAAATCGAATTCCTCAACGCCGTGGTTCCTGAACTGAAGCGTTTCGCCTGGTTCGGGACACTGCAGCAATTTGGCGATTGGTGGACCATGCGCGATGGCGTATCGGTCGACGCCCGCATCTTTGAAGACGAGATGGTTATCACGGTGGACAGCGAATTGCCCATACAGGGTCTTCGCCTGGATCTGGATACGGACTGGATACCCCAATCCCAGTTCCCCGATGGCGTCAGCTTTTCACCGGGGTCCGTCTACATTGCTGCAGCTGGCACAGAACTCTCAATTACAATGAATATGCCTTCAACGGACCGGTAAGCATTCGCTCGGGACGGTTCGTCGGACCTACGCGAAGCGTTCGGTCGGAACTTCCTGCTGGAGATCAGACACATCCAAACGGGCGCGCTCGTCCTTGATACGCTTGCGGATACGCAGAACCAGTTCGTCCGGAATGAAAGGCTTGGTCAGGTACTCAGCGGCACCCCGCTCCAGTGCATCCAGAACATCATGCTCGCCACGACGAGCTGTTAGCATCACCACCGGCAAGCTGGCCGTATCGGGATCATTCTTCAGTCGACGCAGGACTTCAAACCCGTCCATCACTGGCATCATCGCATCAAGCACCATCAGGTCATACTTCATGGTGCGCGCGAGTTCGAGGGCTGCACCGCCGTCTTCCGCGATATCGACTTCAAATCCGGCAACCGCGAGCTTGTGCTCGAGCAGTCCGCGCAACAAGCGATCATCGTCTGCGACTAGAATTTTATTGGACATTTGCAAGAGTCCTTCTGCAAGCGAGGTTTTTACTCAGCTCAGTGTGCCAAATTACGATAAACATCCGTCAAACGAACTATATTGAATTTGATCTATCTCGGGTCATTTTGCAGCTCTTGCAGGTGCGACCTCCCCCAAGCGATCAACTTGCCGTGAACCCCTTCCGGGTCATCACGCCCCAAGAGCCGCTTCTCTTGAGATATTGAACCCACCCCTGAACGCGCCACAAGCTGTTCAGCTGGCGGTATCCAAGATTTTCCAACACACAAATTGCCGTCAAGAGCGCCAGGTCAGATGCCTTGGGCACACGGCGCAGCTGCGCTTCTTCCAATGCAAGAGAACCCACAGAAATGGCCAATCCAAAGCCTGACGTCACTGCGATATAGGCGAGGAAGTAGTCGAGTGGAAGCGAGCCCGTAAATGCCAATATCGGAAACAGGATGAACCCGATAGCATCCACGATTGGTCCAATTACGTCTGTGATCAGCACATTTCCGAAACCCAGGACACCCACCAATCCGTAGCGGGGATTGAGCGCCATCATGCCGTGACGCTCGAATGTTTCCAGCGTGCCGCGTTGCCAACGGGCCCGTTGATTGCGGAGCACGCTCAGCGTCTCGGGCGCTTCGGTCCAGCAGACCGGCTCCGGGATGAACCGGATACGATAATCCTGTTTTTGCTCTATGAGGGTTCTGTGCAGTTTGACCACCAACTCCATGTCTTCACCGACCGTCCCGAGACTATAACCGCCAACCTTCAGGACGGCGTCGCGCCGGAACAAGCCAAAGGCCCCTGAAATGATGAGCACGGTATTCAGTCGGCTCCAAGCGATTCGGGTCATCAGAAAGGCGCGCAGGTATTCGACCGTCTGCAGGAGCGGGAGCATCTTCTTGGGCAACTGCACCTTCAGTATCTGACCGTTCCGGATGACACTGCCATTGGCGATCCGGACAGTCCCCCCCACCGCAATCGTCCGCTCTGGGTCTTCCATGAACGGCTTCACAGTGCGCAACAACGCATCCGGCTCCAAAACGGAATCTGCATCAACGCAGCAAAACAAAGGTGCCCGGGACACGTTGATACCTGCGTTAAGCGCATCGGCTTTTCCACCATTTGCCTTGTCGATCACGACAAGACGCTTTTGATGTTGGGACCGGTAAATCGTCTTGATGGGTTGGTGCGGCGCCAAAGGGGAGTAAAGGCGCGAAGTTTCTACAAGGTTGAACGCATCTTTCAGCACCTCCAGCGTGGCATCCGAACTTCCGTCATTGATGATGATGACCTCATAATTCGGATACTGAATAGCCATCAGCGATGAAAGGCTTTCGACAATAGTTTTCTCTTCGTTATAAGCCGGCACGAGAATCGCGATGGGCGGCGCCGAATCCGAGTAGCGGCGCCAAAGGGCGTCAGCCTTCGCGGCACGCCCCGATTTCGCCAGCTGGAACGCCGCTAACAGCAATTGGACGAAATAATTAGTGTACTGGACAACACCGGCAAAGATAACCACCAGCCCCACATATTTCGCAACGATGAAAACGGATTCCATCATTGGACAGCCTCCATCGCACTCAGCTCCGCAAGCGCCAAGGCTGCGGTACGGTTCGCACTTTCATTGCCCTTTGATATTGCCGACACTTCCAGCAGCTCTCGACCGGACGCCCCCATGTCGGCCAGAGCTTGCGCCGCTTCAAATTGGACCAGCCACACGGGATCGGAAAGCAAGTCTGCGACCTGGGCCGCGTAGGTATCGTGGGATATCTCACAAAGCGCCTTCACCGCGCCTGCGCGCACACTCCAGTCGGTATCCTTCAGGCAACTGGCAATGGCCGGAGCAGCGTCCGGGTGTTCCAGACTTGCAAGTCCGTCGAGTGCCGCGACACGGATCAGGGGCACATCGCTGGAGAGCGCCGCTTCGAGAATATTAAGGACTGAGTAATCCGCACTGCCGCCCAGGGCGGACAACAAGGCCGCGCGTTCGAAGTCCGGAACTCCGGGCCGGCCGAGGTATTCCAGGATGTCCCGTGAACGGTGCAGTGCCAGTTTCGACAGGACCGATTGCAGGCTACGCGTGCTGCCGTTCAGTTTCGAGAATTCACGCATGACATCCGGCACTGTTGGATAGGCACCAACGGCGACCAGCGTTCGTATTCCAGCGATGCGAAGGTCACGGTTTACTGACCGCTCCACCAGCGAGTCAACGGCTTTGGCCGTTGGCAGGCCGGGAAAATAGGCCAGTGCCTCAACGGCAGCGTGCCGGACAAATCTGAACCGATGTCGCAAGAGGCGGCGGAATTCATCGTCCACCCGGTACCTGACCATCCGCGCGACGAGACGGTCGCGCTCTTCGCCTCTAACCAGCGCAACGAATTCAAGAAAGACTTCCGGCACCATGGGGGATTTCCAGAGGGTCTCGTCGGGAATCGCGGCCTCACCCTTTTCATCCCACAGGATTTGCGCCATTGCCTCCAGAATCTGTTGGCGTTGCTTTGTGTAGAGTGACTGCCTGTGCGTACGGATAATCCGAAGAAGTATCAGCGTGATCATCCACAGTAGGGACGCAAGCACCAATACGCATGCAATCTGCCATATCAGGATGAGATAATTCACCCTCAAAAACTCCGCGCAAGCGAAAGGGAGATATCTGTGCGATCGTAGGCAGTGCGAAGTTCCTTGCCGGCCGTCAGGCGTAGCGCGGTGGTTCGACCGAAGCGCATTTCCAGTCCCGCCGCATAGGACTGCACTTCCACTGTTGCGCCATCAGAACTTTCCGGTGCGTCGGCGTAATAGAGATGCACCGCCCAAGGTCCTGTCGGCCTGAAAGTCGAGCGCATACGATAGCCTGAGCGATGCTGGTCGTTCTCGTCTCGCACGTTGATGTACCGCACTTCAATCTCCGCAGCCTCGCCAGAGAAAGTGTACTGGGCGCCCGGAAGAAAGGACGTCACCCGGCCGCTCTGGTATTCTGAAGTTCTGATGTCCGACAGGAGTTCCAGGCCCGGATAGTGCGTGGCAACACCTGCGCCAACGAGAACTGTGGTGTTGGGCAGGAAGGTCGTGTTGGTCCCTCCCCCGATTTCCATTCGGACATGCCCGAACCCCGTACGCTTTGCGGCGCCGATGTGCACATTCGTGTTCGAGCGGTCGAAGCGCTCGGCGTATAGCGCGGAGGCACTGAGTGTAAGCGTATCTGATACTCGGACTGCCACTGCCGGGGACAGGCTGGTCCAGTCCGGCAAGTCCTTCGTCAAACTGCTGCGGCTTGCTGTCAAATTCGTCGTAATACGATTGCGATCCTGCCGGGATGCCTTTTCGCGCATGGCAGCGTAGTCGGCATGATCGGACGACAAGGTTTCTGCAGCGTCGATAAACTCATGGGAACCTTGTGCGTCTCCCTTCATTCTGCGCACGCGCGCCAGCGCGGTATAGGCATCCACATAGTCGGGAGCTTGATCAATGACGTGTTCGAGTTCGCTTTCGGCCTCATCAAGGCGTTCCAGTGCGATCAGGCAGAGTGCCGCGTTCAAACGGGAGTCTACGTCTTCAGGATTTGTGGCGAGCAACGCTTCGAACATTCCAAGAGCCTCGTCGAAACGTCCGGCGAACCTCGCTTCCACGCCCTGCGCATACAGGCTGCGAAGGTCCGTCTGAACAGGCGACGGCACGGCAGGAATCGTTTGGTCGAGAAGCACCAGTTCGATCATGAAAGTATCACGACTCTCAGGCCGGCTTGCTCGCACGTGGCGGCGCACGCGCGGCGCTCCAGTGTGAGCCGCAAGAATAGCGTTCCAAGTTTCATGATCGCATGTCCTCCACGCTGGATTCAGGTTTAATCCAGCGTCTGCAATTGATTGCAAAAACAGATGATCGTCAGGTTAATCAGGCGGTCTGGCGAGAGATCGGCATTCGCGCGGGACGAGGTTGCTCATGTTTTGATTGCCCCAGAATCCGATCGTTTCAGCAAAGCGCCGAACACCGGATCAGGACCGCATGCTGTAGAATTTACTACGGTTTGCGATGGACCGCCCTCAGTCGAGTAAGCACCCGTCATCTTGCGTTGGAACCAAGCGAATTTCGTTCACAGAGAAATTTTAGGGTCGCTGTCAAAATGTGATGTTCGCAAGCCAGACCAGTTACCCATGAAAGGATCAGCGCGCGTCCTATGCAATTGGTACCTCTGGCCGGACTCGAACCGGCACTCTGTCACCAGAAACGGATTTTGAATCCGTCGCGTCTACCAGTTCCGCCACAGAGGCCCTTTGCAGGGAGCGCTTCTCCTGCCGCATAGCTGGGCCTCCTGTCAATCTACTCGACGTAGCGATCAAAGACATCTAACAGCTTAGGCATGTCTTCCACCGAGATTCCGACCGAAAAAACCCTGTTGCAGACCATCGAAGCGCTTGCCGCAGGTGCGCCCGAGAACGGGTTCTCGCTGCGGGAAATCTTTGATCAACTGGATGAGAGTGCATTTGGCGCTGGCCTGTTCCTGCTTGCCCTGCCTTGTTGCATTCCGTTTCTTTATGGGGTGCCGCAGGTCGTATCCTTGCCCATGATGGCCCTGGCGGCCCAAATGGCGATGGGCCGCGAGCAGCCCTGGATGCCGGACAAGCTCGCCAATCGCCACATTGATCGCAATGGCCTTACCCAGATGGCGTCTGGCGGCCGCAAATGGCTCGGCTGGATCGAGCACATTGTACGCCCGCGCCTGACCGTCATTACCGGCAAGCGGTCGGAACGCGTCATTGGCCTGTTTCTATGCATATTCTGCGCGTCAATCCTCGTGCCGTTGCCGATGACCAACACGGTGCCGGGCTTTGCCGTGGCCATAGCGTCTTTTGGTCTCATGCAGAAAGACGGCTTGATGGTGATTGGCGGCCTGATCATAGGAACAGCCTGGGTCAGCGGTCTGATAGGCGCTGTGATGCTCGGTGCGGTCAGCCTGTTTGGATGATAAATAACGGCAAAGTGACCTTGCGCCGCATTGTGGTCACGACGCAGTCCGGTTTTAGCTGAAGCATGGATTTCATGCGATCTCTCCTGAAAGACTGGAAGTGGCCCGCGGTGGCCGTGGCGGTGTCCGCCTTCATGTTGGCAGCCGCCCACGCGTTTGAGACTTTTGGCGGCCTGCCTCCCTGCCCACTCTGCCTGCGGCAGCGGGAAGTCTATTGGGCGCTGATCGCGATGACGCTGACGGGCCTTGTGCTCTGGCGATGGATCCCGAAACGCCGGTTCCTGGTCGCACTCAACATGATGATCGGACTCGTCTTTGTCGTCGGTGTTGTGGTTGCCTTCTACCATTCCGGTGTCGAGTGGGGCCTGCTGCCGCCACCAGATGGTTGTTCCGGTGAAGGGGTGATCGATCCAATGGCGATTCAGGACTTCAGCAAGCCGATGCATGTGCCGTCCTGCACGGATGCGCCTTTCTACATTCTCGGCCTTTCCATGGCGGGCTGGAATGGCGTGGTCTCTGCCATCATGGCGCTGTTCAGCTTCATCGCGGCAGGCGCGACGTTCCGCGGCGCCGTTCATTCACCCGAAGTCGCCTGACCTAGAGCGGCGGCGCGGCCAGCCGGCGCAGGCGCTGTTCCCGGATTGTGATGTACAGGGTGGCTCCAATGATGATTGCAGTGCCCACCCAGGTCCAGAAGCCCGGCAGCATGTGGAACAGACCCCAATCGACCAGTGCTGCCATCGGCAGACGCATATAGTCGATCGGCGACAGGAAAGATGCATCGCCAACGCTCATGCCGCGAATGTAGAAGTACTGGCCGGTCACACCGCATACGCCCATCAGACCGATCCAGGACCAGTCGATGACAGAGGGCGCCACGTCCGGCCACGTCAGGATGGCGAGCGGCAATAACAGGATCGACGACAGAAGGTTTGCCCAGATTAACAGGGTCACCGGCCTGTGCAGGCGCGTCAGAGATTTCACAAGTGTGATCGCCCCAGCCAGACAGAACGCCGCCGATACGGCGAGGACCATGCCCAGACTAATACCGAGTTGGGGCTGCATCATGATCATGACCCCGACACATCCGGCGATTGTGGCGCCCCAACGATGCACACCGACCCGTTCCTTCAGGATGAAGGCCGCGAGAAAGGTGACGAACATGGCCCGGGAAAAACTGATCGCATTGAATTCGGAGAGCGGCAGGCCAACCGCGTCCGACACGGCATAGAAGCCGAGGGCAAAGCCAAGCGTCCCGAACAGGCTGCGCAGCAAGATAAGACCCGGCTGGTGAATTTTCATCACACTCCAGCCCTGTTGCAGGATAACCGGAATGACGACGATCAACGCAACGCCAGAGCGCCAGAAGGCAAGGAAGCCTGGATCGAAGGTTGCAGACTGGACCTTGGAAAGCGTGAGGAACACGGTGAAGGTGGCCCCGGAGGCCAGCATCCAGAGCGCGCCTTCAATATTGCGCGGTGCGGGCCCCACCTCTAGGTCTGTCTGCTGAGTCTGATCGGGGCGAGAATCCATGGGCTGCTTTACGCCTTCCGAAATTGACGAGATTGATCGCCTGTGGCGGGAACTTCCGGCCGGTCACATGTGGACCGGTTGGGCCGCTTCAGGAAGCGAACCAGACCAAGTCTGGATATTCAGGACCCGCGCACATTGGCGCCGGTTCCCGCTCACTAAGTCAAAAACCGGCTTTGTTATAGCCGACGAGCGAGGTCGTCCGGTCGCTCGTGCAAAAACACTCCCTGCCTTGCTCCAAAAAGTGAAGCTGATCCCAGGCCTTGAGGCGCTGACGGAAGACCCGTAGCGCCTCACCAACGACCTAGCTGTTCATCTGTTCCCGCATCTGTTCGGCTTGTTCCGGCGTGATGCCAAGCGCATCCAGGAGTGGACCGCCGGCGGCCTCGTCCCAAGAATGACGTGGACCGACCGTCATGCCGCCATCCACGAGGAATTCGCCGCCCGTAATGAAGCTCGCTGCGTCGGAGGCGAGGAAGGCTGCCATTTCGGCAATGTCTTCACCTTTGCCAACCCGGCCAGCTGGCTGCATGCTGCCACCTGCTTCGACCAGCATGGCCGCCATCTGGTCTGCCTGCTCGCGCGGCAAGCCGAGCGACGCGCCGAAGATCGAGGTCGCGATAAAGCCCGGCAGGACCGCATTCACGCGAATGCCATACTTGGAGAGCTCTGCAGCC
The DNA here is from genome assembly GCF_002366485.1 of Hyphomonas sp. UBA3195. Taxonomy (NCBI): domain Bacteria; kingdom Pseudomonadati; phylum Pseudomonadota; class Alphaproteobacteria; order Hyphomonadales; family Hyphomonadaceae; genus Hyphomonas; species Hyphomonas sp. UBA3195. The sequence goes on along the minus strand of NZ_DEXB01000016.1, from coordinate 38,844 downwards.
GCCAGTTTAGAGAAATGTGCTACGCCCTTCTTGGCAACAGAGTAGGTGATTGGCGCATATCCGGCGCATACGGCGCTGATTGAAGACGTGTTGATAATAGCGCCGCCATTTTCCTTCATGTGTGGAACAGCAAACTTGGTTCCGGCAAAGACCTGTTTCAGAAGGAGAGACATGGTTTGGTCATAGGCATCAAGATCCAGTTCCTCCACCGAATCCGGCGTGCCACCATGCCCCGCATTATTCCAGAGAATGTCCAACCGTCCGAAATGGTCGACGGCCTTGCCCATGATACCTTCCAGTTCGGCCATGTCCGTCACGTCGCAATGGACAAACAGGACCTTGTCGTCGCCAAAGCGCGTCTGAAGCGCCATGCCCTTCTCGTCCTGAATGTCTCCAGCAACAACTTTCGCGCCAGCCGCAACAAACGTCTCGACTCCCGCAAGACCGATGCCGCTCGCCCCTCCCGTGATGATGGCGACTTTGCCGTCAAGATTGGCCATGTGCGTATTCCTCCCGTTTTCATTTTTCAGGAGAATGCGCGCCCCTTCCCCGCGGTTCGTCAATGCCCGCAGGAAAATTTACTTGCCGGGCTTCGTCATGCCGAATCGCTTGCGGAAGACCCCATCCAGAACACGCTTGGGCAGCAGCGTCGGAATGTACCAATTCGTCAGCTTGTTCGGCACAGGGGAATAGCGCGCCCTGGGAGTGGCGTCCTCCAACGCAATTTCGATGACTTTCGCAATTTGTTCAGGCGGCAAGCCGTCGCGCCCCCCCTTCAGCATCACCTGCTCAAATTGCTTCAACGCGTCCGACCAGGCACTTCCAGAATAGGGGCCATCTGAATTGGCTTCCTCTGCCTTATCCCATATCGGCGTTTTCACTGATCCTGGCCCTACGGCAATTGCATCAATGCCGAAGATCACCAGTTCCCGGCGCAACGTGTCTGTCATCGCTTCAACGGCATGCTTAGTGGCCGTGTAGGCCCCAAGGAAGGGTGCCGAAATGCGACCACCCACGCTGGTGATGTTGACAATCCGACCGGGAGCACCGGTGCGAGTCTTGTCCATCCCAAGAAGTGGCGCGAAGGCTTGAGATGCGCGCAACAGGCCGAAAACATTGACCTCGAAATGGGCCTTGAAATCATCAAGCGGTTGAATCGCGAGCGGCCCCATATTTGCGATACCCGCATTGTTGACCAAACCCGTGAGCGTCTCGCCCTTCAGGGTTTCGGACACAGTCCGCACAGCGGTCTCCAAATGCTCCTGCCTCGTCACATCCAGAATAAGCGGGCGAATATCCCCTTCGGAGCTCGCGGATAGCGCATCGGCATCGGACTGCTTTCTGACCCCGGCATAGACGCGCCACCCATGCTTTGCGAGGTAGAGCGCGGTCGCTTCGCCAATACCGGTCGATGCACCTGTGATTACAACGGTCTTCATGCGGGTCGTCCTTCCAATTCGGGGAATATGGAAACTATACGCATCAAACTCGTGTTCGGGTTTACTCGGTCTGCTTTCCACCTTCAATGACCCGGAAGGCGGGACGTTTCTTCGGCGGTTCATCTTCGGGAGATCCCGGGACAGGAGAGGTGGGCTCCACAGGCGTCAACTCCGACGCACGGACCAATTTCGGCAAGCTCCGGGTGGGCGGCTCAGAATGTCGAGCGGCCGGGTCTTCCGTCAGATCATCATCCAACTGGCGCACTCGCGGCGTCGGCCGCTTGTTGAAGCCACCGGGCTTCTTCTTTGCGCCGAAGCCAGTCTTGGCCTTTCCACGAGCTTTCTTGTCAATTTCCTTCAGCTTCATCTGCTGCAGGCTGGAAAGGGCTTCGCCGTCGCTCCCTTTCAAAGGATCTGCAAACGCAGACCCATAGGTCTCGATGCGCTCCTCGACCTCTTCAAGGAATTGCTTTTCCCAGTCAGACAGGGGCGGACCAAGCCCCTGCTCAGCCAATGCCGCTGCCTTCCGTAGTTTACGGAGCGCGGCGCGTTTCTTGCGTTCGTCAACATCTCGGCCCATTGGCAGAGAATATGGTGATTATTGTGCCGGAGGCAAACCGGGTCAGGCTTCGCCAAGTGCCAGCAGGTAGGTGTCGAGCACCATTTCCTGCTCTTCGCGCTCGGCCCGGTCGACCTTGCGCAGCTTGATCACCTGACGCAGTGCCTTGGTATCAAAACCGAAAGCCTTCGCCTCAGCGTAGATTTCCTTGATCTGCTCGGCAACTTCCTTCTTCTCCTCTTCCAGACGCTCGATCTTGGCGACGGTCTGGCGGAGTTTCTCGCGGGTCGCTTCGGTGAGATGGGTGATCGAGGCTTCGTCGTCCATGAGAGGCTCCTTGGGAATCGGGATCGGAAAAGAAGGCGCGTCTTAGCGGGAGTTTCACTCGCTGGCCAGACGGCGAATGGCATCAGCAACAGCTGCACCTTCGCCATGGTGTGGCATGTGCCCCTCATGCGGCAGGATCACGAGATCCACTGGCACCTGTTTCTTCAATTCACCTACATGAAGTCTTGGGGAAATCACGGTATCGCCGCTGCCAGAGAACACCGTGATTGGCACTTCCAGTTCACCATAGCGTCTGGACTGCGCGGCCAGCTGATCTTCCAGCGCCTTCACATCACGGGCATTGGCCCGGAAGTTTGGCGGGCGAAACAGAAGTCCGATGGCAGAATTTTCAGAGTAATTGTCCGGCACAGGTGCTGGCTCGAAGACGCCGTCAATCCCACGGGCAAGTTGGCCAGGGCCAACCAATGGCAAGAGCTGGCTGAACACAGGACCAACGACTGGCCGAGCAGCGAACGAGTTGTACCATGCCTGACCGCCTCCGCCCCAATCATGGGTCACCGGCGCGAGCAGGACGAGCCCTTTTACAAGATCAGGCCGGTCCAGCGCCACGCGCAGGGCAACGGCCCCACCAAAGGAATGGCCGACCAAAATGGCTTTTTCGTCCGGTGCGAGTTGGTCCAACACGCCCGCCATTTGTGTCGCTTGCACGCCAAGATCCTGCGCGTCTTCCGGGCGGCTGGAATAACCGTGCCCGGGCCGATCTGCCATCAGAACGCGGTAAGCGCCCTCCAGCCGAGGCGCGAGCGTCCATGTGAACTCACGAGCATTGGCACTGGCACCATGAATCATCAGGACAGGTGGACCTGCCTCTCCACGCTGAATGACATGCACAGTCTCAGTTCCTACCGATACGGGCCGGCCAATTGGTGGGTGGGTGGCTTCCACCTTGTTCTTGTAGGCTGCACTGGTCACGCAAGCCCCCGTACCGAGCACGCATATGCCGAGGGCTGTTGCCGTAATCACGCCCCTCAAAGACCCTGGCCCTCAGCAAGCTTGGACAACCGCTTTTCTGCGGCCAGTGCCTGCTGCATGCGCGGATAGATTTCAATGGCCTCGCGATAGGCTTCGAGCGCATGCTTGGGAGATCCCATGCTTTCGAACATCATGCCCAACCCGGACCACGCGCCGAAATGGCGCGGCTCGAGTTGCAAGGTCTCGTTCAGGTCGCGCAATGCCTCGGTGTAATTTTCATCCATCAGGAACAGGGCAGCTCGCCGGTTCCACGCCTCGGGATAGTCTGGCTTGATCAGGATGGCCCGATCAAAGAAGGCGCGCGCCGTCTCGAAATCTCCTGCGGTCTGCGCATCGACGCCCCGCTCCATGATGACATCCACCGTCGGTGAGCCGGATTCCATCCAGGAGGCCCAGATATCCATGGCCACGTCATTGGCTTCGCTGTCACTGGGCGCAGTCCGCAGCTTCTCGAACATCTCATCGGATGGTTCCGCATGCGCCGCGCCCACGAGGAACAGGACGGCCAGAAGGAGCGCTCTTATCATCAGTCCGATATTATGCCGCGCGCCGGGCGGGGCAACCACAACTTGCTGTCACAGCAGGCCTTCACACAACAAAGCGGTCTCCAGGCCCTCTGCATGCTTGAAATGATGTGTCCGGAAGCCAAGCGCGTCAGCCGCTTCAACATTGGGCAGGCTGTTGTCAATAAACAGCACGTTTGCTGGCTCCGGATGGTCCATGACCTCCAGGGCGACATGATAGATTTCGGTGCCGGGCTTGATCAGGCCGATCCGGCCAGACACGATCACATCGCGGAACCGTCGCAGGATCTCGAACTCCTGGAGCATTTCGTCCCAAGGATCGGCTGGCATGTTCGTCAGGGCATAGAGCGGCACCTGGCGGGCATCCAGGCGCCGGATCAGTTCGGCCGTACCTTCCACATAGCCATCGAACATTTCCATCCATCGCCGACCCCAGGCGAGGATTTCAGTTTCGTACTGAGGATATTGCCGGATCAAATCAACGGCATTCTCGGCAAAGCTTGCACCAGCATCATGCCGTGTATGCCACGCCATGTTACAGATATCCGCCAGGAACATTTGACGTTCCTGCGGCGTATCGATGATCTTCGCGTAAAGTCGTGCAGGGTCCCAGTCGAGGACCACATGCCCAAGGTCGAACAGGGCAATTTCAGCAGCCATAGTGCCGCCTTATTGCCTGTTCATGTTCACGTCAGCCCTGCTTTGCTTTGAAGCGGGGGTCAGTTTTATTGATGACGTAAACGCGGCCCTTGCGGCGCACGATCTTACAGTCGCGGTGGCGCGACTTGAGCGATTTGAGAGACGAGCGGACTTTCATGGGCCTAGCCTGTGGATCATAAGGAATTGGAAAGCGGAGCGGGTAATGAATCCGGTAAGAAGAGTCAAGGTTGCACGCTGTCATGAACGTGCGGTTTCAGGAGCTGGAAGAATGGCACAGATTGCGCTGCGGCGCTCACATATCATCGCGGCTGCGGCGATGACCGCGCTGGTTGCCTCCTGTGCCCATAGTCCGGGCCAGGCTGCGCCTCCACCGATCGCCGCGCCAGTACCCGCTCCCGAGACAGGCGCGATCACCTACGCCTCCTCCGGCCATGCCGGAATGGACATTTGGCGCGTAGCGTTCTCTGAAAAAGCACTCGCCGCTGGTCATGATCGCGAGGTCGTCAAATCTGTCCTTACCGACATATCTCCGCTAGAACTCTGGCTTGGATCGTCTTTCCAACCCGCTAAGACAGGGATCGAAGACCAAGCCGAATTCGCCAAGCCGATCTGGGATTATCTGCGCGTGCCGATGAGCAATAGCCGCGTAAGCACAGGTGCTTCGCGCCTTGCTGAAAACCCGGCACTTTTCGACTCTCTTGAAGCCGCCTATGGCGTAGACCGCGAAGCCATCGTCGCGATCTGGGGCATGGAAACGAGCTTTGGTGCCGTGAAAGGCAATTTCGACGCGCCAAACGTCCTGGCCAACATGGCTGTGGAAGGTCGACGCAAGAGCCTCGCTGAGCGTGAACTGCTCTCCCTGATCAACATTCTCGAACAAGGCGATGCAGAGCGCGACGACCTGATCGCCGGGTGGGCCGGCGCGATGGGCCATACCCAATTCATGCCATCGACCTTCATCGCCTATGCCGAAGATTTTGACGGCGACGGCAAGAAGGATGTCTGGGAGAGTGAGGCTGATGCCCTCGCCTCGACCGCCAATTATCTGGCAAATTCCGGCTACACACTGAATCAGCCTTGGGGAATTGAAGTGCTGGCCCGCACCGGGTTCGATTTCGGACTGGCAGATGGCAATGAACGCCGGATCGAAACATGGGCAACTGAAGGCCTGGTACCTGCACGCGGCGGCACCTTCGAAACAGGCGGAGCCAATTATGCTGAACTCTGGCTGCCAGCCGGTGCGGAAGGCCCGAAATACTTGCTGTTCAACAATTTCAAGGCGTTCAAGACCTACAACAATGCCGATTCCTACGCGTTCGCCGTGGGCCTGTCCGGCGATGCGATGGGAGGCCAGAATGGGCCCATCGCGTCTTGGCCAACACATCTGACACCTCTCACCGTTAGCGAGATCAAGATCCTTCAGGCAGCGCTCAACGCCCAGGGTTTTGACGCTGGCGGCGTGGACGGCATTCCCGGTCGCAAGACCAAGGGCGCGTTGCAAGGATTCCAAAAATCCAGGGGCCTCGTTGCGGACGGCTACCCGACAAAGCAGGCCCTGGCATTGGTCACTGGCGAAGCGAATGTTGGTGTCGCATCCAGCCCGTCCGGCACAAATTGATCAAACTGCGTCGGCTTCCTCATCCGGTTCGCCGACGCCATCCTTCAACCCGAACCGGGCATACAGGATCATGAAACTCAGCAGGCCCGCGCAGAATATGAACGGAAGATGCGGGTTCACATACTCATAGATGAACAAGCCGAAGAAGGGCGTGATGATGAAACCCATTCCATTCGCCGAGATTACGAGACCTGCGACGTTGCCTTGAAGCTGAGGTGAGACGGCCAGTGATGCCCCGCTTGAAAATCCCGGCCGCGCGAGCCCCTGCCCGAGGCCAATGCAGAACTGCGCCAGGATCAAGTTTGCATAGTCATTTGCGAAGACCATCAGCAACGCCCCAGCCAGCAAAGGCAGGCAGCCTCCCCACATGAGTGTCTTGTTCTTGAGCTTGAGGCGAGGGATCAACACAAGCTGGGCCAGCAGTACGGCGAGTGCGCCAACGGTAAAGGCCGGCCCGGTAAATTGCGCCGCTTCCTTTCCGGAAACGCCCAGTTTGTCCATTACTGAAAAGACAAAAACCTGCGTCAATACACCGGTCGTCAGCGACAGGCACACGGCGAACACAAGGAAGGGCAATACCGGCCCGGATCGCCAAAGACCCCGCGCACCGGGAATTTCTTCAAACTGGGTCGCATCCGTTACCGGCTCGCGCTCTTCCGGGAGGCGGAACCAGATCAAGGCCGACATGGTAAAGGCAATAACCGCCGTCAGTAGCAAGGGGCTCAGCAGGCCAAGCGTTGCCACCAGCGCCGCGGCAAAAGCGGGGCCAATCACCGTGCCAACGCTGAAACCCGATGTGATGAACGCGATTTCGGACTGTCGCTCGGCCTGACTCGTGCGATCAGCAACATAAGCTTGCGCAGCCGGGTTCGTGCCAGAGCCCAGCAACCCAAAAATCGAACGCGACATGGCAAGGCAGGCAAACATCATGAACGTGCCGGTCAGTACGCCAGTCATGGTAAGCCAGCCGGTCAGGAACAGCAGGAGCATGGAGATGCCATATCCCGCAAGTCCCAAGGCGGCGACAGGCCGCCTTCCCCAGCGGTTGGACCGACCACCCCAAAACGGCGACATCAACGACCAGCACAGCGCCGACAATCCAAAGATAGCCCCGGCCATCCAGTCCGGAAGACCAATCTCTCGCGTCAGTGGCGGCAATACGGCGGCAATCAGCATCGTATTGCCAGCCCCGATCGCCATCAATGAGAAGAACAACAGGAAGAAAGCGTTGCGCCGGTCCGGTCTGGACACGTCTGGTGGAATCGTCTGCCCCTCGCTCATTCTCATGTCATCGGCCGGTCTTCTGGAAATGTCCAGCAACAAGAAAATGGTGCCGTAAGGAAAGCCGGGCTTCCGATTTCACGTCAACAAGTGTCAGGTTGAAAAGCGTTTGCATTGGACAATGCCCCACCCTCGTCATAATCTTGCTAAAGGGTTAATCTAAGGAGCTGGGAGTATCTTGGGAAACACACGGGGATATCTCACATGCTGCGGAAACTGATATCGACGCCGGGCCGCCTCGCGCTCGGAACTGCTTTGGCCAGCCTGCTCGTGCTGTCCTCATGCGACCAGCAAGACACAAGGCTCGAACGCGCTCGTGATCTCGCCGAGGCAACTATGGACCAGTTGAGCGGTCGGACCATTGTTGAACCGGACGCTCCGAAACCGCTGGAAGCAGCTGACGTCATGGACCGAGCCATTGCCGGTACGCTGCGCAATGACATGAATTTCGAAACGGCAAGCGCGAGCCCGATGTTTGCGGTCGGATCGATCATTGCCAAGCCACGGGACATCCCCCCTGCTGAAGCCATGGCGGTCGTGGAAGACGATGAAGTCTTCCTGGAAGATCCGGAAGCCTTTGACGAATTTTCCGACGACCCGGTCGAGGCTGAAAGCGCCCCTGCTGCAGAGTCCGATGCCACCGCACCGATCACTTCTGCGCCTGCCCCGTCACGCAGCCTGTCGGTTCAGCCTGCACGCGTCATGCCCAAGGTGAAGCTCGACCCAAAAGCACGAGAAAAAACTCTGCAGGAAATTGACAAGGCATCCAGGCAACTGGAACAGACCGCCGCGAAAGAACCATCGCCAACGGCGCGCACCCGGTCCCTCAATCCCCGTTCCTTGGAATCTGCACCGGTTCAGGAAAAAGTCGCAGCGCGCAAGCTTGCGCGTCGTTCTGTTATCAGTCGTGATGCCATTACAGCGCAACGCGATGCCAATTCCGTAATGCTGGACACATTGTCGAAGTATGGAATGGGCGGCGAAGTGGCCCTGTCTCGCGAGGGGCAGATGGTCATACAAATCGGCGAGGATGGTGGCAGCCCCACTCGGTTCACGCCAGCCGGATCCCCTCGCAACACGATGCAGAATTTCCTCGCCGTCGATGCGAAACTCGAATGCCCAGACAATCCTGATATGGTCACCGTTCAGTCGAGCCCGGTGCTCGCGACAGAATGTATCGTGAAAGACCTGAAAGCGTCTGGTCAGTTCGAATATGTCGAGAAAGACTATATTTTCGAAAACCAGTTCGCTCGTAAACCACGCCCCGACACACCGGCCACCGGAACCGATGTGACCCCGGACGTCATCACCGACACAACCATCACCCCGAATGACCCGCTTTGGGAACTTCAATGGCATTTCCAGAACAATGGTACAGGCGAAGGCGAGTCCGTAGGGGGCTCAAGCTTCCAAGAATTCTGGACCCGTCAGGGCACAGATGGATCAGCAGATGTTGTCGTGGCTGTTGTAGACACCGGCCTGCAACTAGAACACCCCGACATCAAGGATTCCCCCAACATCGCACCGGGTTGGGATATGGTCTCCGATCCACGTATGGGAAATGATGGCGACGGCCGTGACGGCGATCCGAACGATCCGGGCGATCTCTGTGATCCGTCGGTCCCATTTGCAGAAGACACATTTCACGGCACACATGTGGCGGGAACGATTGGCGCAGCCGCGACCAACAATGCCTCAGGGGTCGCGGGCGGGGCGTGGAACGTCAAAATCGTTCCAGTGCGCGCGCTCGGCAAATGTGGTGGGCGTCTCTCCGACATCAATGATGCCATCCGGTGGGCAGGCGGCCTGATCCCGGCCGAGGATGAGGAAGGCAACGAGATCTGGAACGACAATCCGGCTGACGTAGTCAACCTCTCCATCGGGCTGTTCGAATACTGTCCTGCATCGCTGCAGGATGCGATTGATTCGGTCACTGAGCGTGGTGTGCTGGTCGTCTCGGCAGCCGGCAATGCCCGCGTTGCGACGCAGTATTATGCGCCGGGTGGCTGCGCGAATGTGATCACAGTCGCCGCCGGCGATGCCCGCGGACATATAGCCCCCTATTCCAATTTCGGACCGGAAGTAGATCTCCTCGCCCCTGGTGGAGACCTGACACGGGACGACAATGGGGACGGTCGTCCAGATGGCGTCCTGTCCACCAAGGCTGCAACGAATTGCTATGACCCGGTCACGGGTGAAGCCGTCGAAGACTGCTTCTACGCTTTTGAACAGGGCACATCGATGGCAGCGCCGCATGTCTCAGCAGCACTTGCCCTCCTCAAGGCACGCGATCCTGACGCCACGCCGGAAGAGCTGAAAGCCACCCTGCTCGCTGCATCCAGCCCGCGATCTGCGATGCAATGCTCTGGCTCATGTGCACTCTACCCGGGCACCACTCCGATTGAGGGAAGCCCCGACATGTGCACACGTCCATGCGGTCAAGGCTTGCTCGACCTCGCCATGGTACCGGAACGGCCGACCGGCGGTGGCGGAGACTGATGCCAAAACGGCGCCCTTCTCCCGTCCATCTCGGCGGGCCGCTTGGCCTTGCAGGGGTCACCCTGCTGGCCAGCGCGGTGGGGTTGGTTATCGTGGGGAGTGATGACCGCAATAGCTCCCACTCTCGGCCTGAACAGGACAGCCCCGCCACACAGGCGGCGACCGACCCACGTCCGCCAATCGGCACCGTGGGTGTAGAACAGGTCAAGCCTGCTGCCGTCAGTGGCAGCAGCTCGTCCAGTTCGAGCGGTGCGGAAGTCACCTTTATCGTCCGCCTCAAAGGGCGGTCTGAAGTTGATACGATTGCGCGCAATTTCAAACGCGATCGCGAGACCGCTGATGCGGCATATTCGGATCTCGTAGAAGACATCCCCATCCTGAAGGATTTCCGTCTCGTGGGCGCCAGCTATTCCGGCGAAATCAATCTGGTGTACCAACTGCCCGCCGGTGTCGAGGCGACACGCGGGCGAATTGAAGAAATCCGCCAACAGATATTGTCAATTGATGGCGTCGCCTATGCAGACCCTGACTTCGTAGCTCATCCCGGAGAGGACAAACGCAAATGACATCTATCCGTACCATCCTGATTGTCGGTGGGTGCGCGCTCTCGCTTACCGCATGCGACTTCTTGATTGCGAGAGACCGCGACGAACCAGCACCGGTTGAAACCCAAGAGCCGGAAATTGCTCCTGCAGAAGAAGCTACGCTCGTTCCAGATCAACCTGACGGTCCGGTGATGGTCGCCAGCACTGCAACAATCGACTGGGACGCTGCACGAGCAGATCTTGCTGCCACACCCAGCGAGCAGCGCGAGACGAGTTTCCAGGTGGAATCCGGCGGCACCGCGCCGCCCGTACCGGTCTTGCTTCCAACCGGCATCGTCGTGCCACAGGGCGCCGAGAGTGGCATCCGCTTTCAGCCCATGTCGGACGGCTATTTCGCTGCCTATCCCGGCATAGACTATGACATTGTCGTCAATGGCACGAATGAAGTCATTGGAGTTGATACCACCAATGCCCAAGACGATACGCCCGTCCTGACCTACACGCCAACGATGAGTGGTGCACAAGTCTCGTTCTCTCGTTATGGCGCAGACTACCTCGTGGAATTTGAATGCAAATCCATCAAGGGAGGTGAAGCCGACTGCATCACGGAGCAAGAAGCTCTCGATGTGACCAACAAGCTAGTAATTGCGGGGACGCGTTGATGAAACCAACACGATTGCTGCTGCTGGCGAGCGCAGCCCTCATGCTGTCCGCCTGCGACTTTGTCAGATTTCCGGGAGATGGCGGACCAAGTCCGACAACGCCGGATGCGGGGCCTGCTGTACCGCCCGGAGCGCCCGGACCTCCGCCGCCGTCTGCGCCGGTCGACAATCCCTATGGGGCAGACGGTGAGGACACGCCAACGGACCCTGCGGATGATGCGGAAGATACAGCCAACTCGCCTGATACGGATGATCTCGGGGACGGACCTGATCCAGTAGACGCCGACAACCCCGCTACCGATCCGATTGATGTCGACACCCCCACCGAAGACATTCCCGACGTCGACACACCAGATACCGATCCCGCGACAACTCCTGAAGATGAGGACGCTTCGGACCAGGACACCAACCCTGAAATGGATGCTAACACCGCTACGGACACGGATACCGAAACACCGGGCGACACGCTTGATGACACAGATATTCCGGCTGAAGATATCAGTGATGATGATGGCGACGACGCTGCCAGCCTGCCCGACCCTATTGAGCCGGTCGAACCAACCTTCAGCTATTTTGAAGCCGGAGCGCTTCTGCCTGGCTCAGGCCAAGGTGCACCGGAGCAGATTGCATACGCACCTGATCTTGTATTTCCTATCGCGGATGCACCAACTTACCTACAGTCCCAAGTGTTCAGCTTTGGCGGGGGTGTCGCGGGGGGCGACCAGTGCGATTCCCGCAACTACGCCTATCCATGGCGGGACAATTTCTGCGAAGTACGCAGCGCCAATCGGACCTCTCCTTACTGCCCCCAACCCAAGGTCCACCAGGGGCAGGACATTCGGGTCGGCACACCACAGGAATGCAATACACTGCGCAGGACAGCTGCCAGTGACCGCACCCTGCACAAGGTTGTCGCGGTGTCTGATGGTGTCATCTCACACGTTGGCACTTACAGCGTGAATCTGCGCGCAGGCGGACGTATCTTCAAATACATGCACATGAACATGGACAAGCTGCAGGTAAAGGCGGGGGACCCAGTCGAGGCCGGCCAGCATATTGGGTATGTCTCGAATGATTTCGGCGGCACGCCCACAACGTTTCACCTTCATTTCGAAATCACACAAAATGATGGTGGTGCGGGCTGGGTTCACGTCCCGCCATATCTCTCGCTGGCTCAGGCTTATGAGCGTCGGGAAGGCGGTCCTGGTGAGGTAGTTGAAGCCGGAAATGTCGGTGTCGCTACCACGCCATTCGTAATCCCCGAGGGCATGGAAATCATCGAGTGATCCGGAATCAGGCCGGCTTGAAGGTCAGCGCAACGCCATTGTTGCAATACCGCAAGCCGGTGGGTTCCGGCCCATCCTCGAATACATGCCCCTGATGGCCCAGGCATTGGGCGCAGTGGTATTCCGTGCGCACATAAATCAGCTTGCGATCAGGTTTGGTTCCCATGGCGCCCGGCAAGACATCGTAGAAGCTCGGCCAGCCCGTGCCGGAATCAAATTTGGTGTCCGATGAAAACAGGGCGAGGTCACACCCGGCGCAATGATAGGTACCTGTGCGGGCCTCCTTGTTCAGGTCCGATGTAAAGGGACGCTCGGTACCCTCTTCCCGCATAACGCCGTAGGCGACCGCGCTCAGGCGCGCACGCCAGTCATCATCGGTAAGCTGGCGCCATTCGGAATCAGCATATTGCTCCTCATTATCGGCGTTTTCAGCGTCTGCTGCTTCCGATGTAGAATTGATGGAACAGGCGGCAAGGCCCAGTGAAGCGGCGCCGGACAGGAGCAGCGAGCGTCGGGAAATCGTGTGGGTCATGCGGTTCATACGCGGGACCATACCGAAAGGTTCAGTCCCGCACGACACACAAGCGCGTGAGCATCATGTCAGCCAGCTTCCTCGACCCAGACTTCACCGTCGAGGTCCTCCAGCTTGCCCTGCAGGTGAGCGCGGACATCTGCGACAGCCTGATTGTAGACGGCCGGACCGAGCGTCGTCAGCATCAGGTCGACGATGTCATCTGCCCGAAAATCGCTGAGGCGCTCGTCAAATTCGGTTGCAAACAGAGTTTGCAAATGGCCACGCAACGTCGCGCGACGCTCCTCGGTCAGTTCAAGCGCCTTCATCCTCATCTCCCTTGGGCAGGTTCCGCCCGAAGTTAACTGCCCCAGAATCCTGGCCCGCATCAATGATGGCCTTGCGGATTGAACGGGCGCGATTGAACTCGTTGAAAAGCGTTTCTCCGTCGCCCCAACGGATCGCGCGTTGCAGCGCGGCAAGATCCTCGGAAAACCGGCCAAGGCACTCAAGTACGGCGTCCTTGTTGTTCAGGAAAACATCGCGCCACATGACAGGGTCGGAGGCGGCGATACGGGTGAAATCCCTGAAACCACCAGCAGAATACTTCACGACCTCACCCTGCTCGACGGTCTCCATATCGAACGCGGTTGCAACGATATTGAACGCAATCAGGTGTGGCAGGTGCGAAGTGATCGCGAGGACCCGGTCGTGTCGCGCTGCGTCCATCGTTTCAACCGTTGCACCAAGTTGCGTCCAGAACGCCTCCAGCATCGATACAGCAGCGCCGTAATTGTCGTCCCCGTCTGCCAGGGGTGTCAGAATGTGCCAGGCATTCCGGAACAGGGTCGGAAAGCCCGCCTCCGGACCGGATTGCTCCGTACCGGCAATGGGGTGGCCCGGGATAATGTGCACGCGGCCATCGGCGGCGGCCGCAAGCGCTTCGGTGGCTTGGCCTTTCACTGAGCCCACATCGGTCAGGACGGCTCCTGCCATCATCAGCGGCACAGCGTCTGCAGCAACGGCCTGCAAGGCGCCGACGGGGACACAAAGGAACACGCAATCTGCCTCTGCCACGGCAGTGGCAAGATTGTCCGCGACATCCCCCAACGCAATTCCAGCGGCGCGCTGGCGCACATCTTCGCTGGAATCATAAAGGCTCACAGTCCCAGCCGCGCCGTACTCCACAGCCGCCCTCGCAATGGACGCGCCGATGAGGCCGGCGCCAATAATGGCGATCTTGTTGAAGACGGGTTCGGTCATGGTGTTCCTGCAGTCAGATTTCGCCCGTTCTGGTGCGGAATACGGCGACCAACGTCAAGGCCTTCATGCCCCTGCAACCATCTACCGCAGATGACACCAGCCAAGCGGTCCTTACATGGGTATGGAAAGTGCCGGTAAAGGTCTGACCACGCATCCGGCTCAAAGAGGTCCAGAATCATGAGCAACCCCTCCCCCATCATTTCCGGTATCCGTCAGCGATGCGGCCAGTGCGGCGAAGGCAAATTGTATAGCTCCTACCTGAAGCTCAACGAATCCTGCCCCGTTTGCGGGCGGGACATGACGGCGGCCGATACAGCAGACGGCCCGGCCTTTTTCGTAGGTTTCGGTGTGCTGCTATTGCTGGCGCCGTTTCTGTTCCTGTTGCCGATGAGTCCGCTGCCCCTGGTGCCGATGGTCATTGCCTTCATCGCGCTATGTGCGGCCGTGATTGGACTGTGCTTGTGGTTGTTACCGGTTGCAAAAGGCGTGCTGCTGAACCTTCAGCTCCACCATGGCGCCGAACAGGCAAGCTTCAAGTCCGAAGACCAGAACTAGCCGGACACAGCCTGTTCGTCGCGCTCACCGGTGCGAATCCGGATAATGCTGTCGAGATCATAGATGAAGATCTTGCCGTCACCGATTGTGCCCGTATTGGCAGCCTGCGTTATCGCTTCGGCGTAGCGCTCGGCCGAGGCGTCAGGGCAGGCGACTTCCACTTTGACCTTGGGCAGGAGGCGCACTTCGTATTCCGCGCCGCGATAAACTTCGGTTTTGCCAAGCTGGCGACCATAGCCGCGCACTTCCGATACGGTCAGTCCTGTCGCGCCAGCTTCGGACAGCGCGTCAATCACCGCATCCAATCGGCTCGGCTTGAAGATGGCTGTTAC
The DNA here is from genome assembly GCF_002366485.1 of Hyphomonas sp. UBA3195. NCBI lineage: Bacteria > Pseudomonadati > Pseudomonadota > Alphaproteobacteria > Hyphomonadales > Hyphomonadaceae > Hyphomonas > Hyphomonas sp. UBA3195. Next base: position 23,790 of record NZ_DEXB01000016.1, on the reverse strand, counting down.
GAGTTTCATGGCACGCAATCCTTTGATCTGTAATGCGAATTAGGAGTTTCTAAACTACCGAGGCGCGCGTAGCGGCGTCAATGGCTTTCGCGACCATTGCTTGTCGCAGGCCGCGCCAGACGCACTTTTTCGGTCACTGGTGCTGTAGCGCCGCCTCCAGGAGAGGCATAAAGGCGTTTCACTGCCTCCACCAACACCACACCACCAAGCCCCGGCGCAAGCATTCGGCCCATCACTTCCCAGCCTTCGGCAGCCGAACTCACCAAAGGTGTCGCCATTGGCGGCATGTAAAGCGCACTACTGGACGCTGTAACCTGAAACAGCCCGATCGAGAGCAGATTCATGAGCTGGGCGCGTGTCCAGGGGCGGCCCTGACCAAACGGCGTCTTGGTCGCGCGCGACCACAAGCCGGACCGGTTGGACGCCGCCAATACAATACGCCCCTCCGGAGCCGTTATCCGCCAGATTTCCCGCAAGTAGGCGCGCGGATTGCCCGATTCCTCGAGCCCATGCAGCACGATCACACGATCAAACATGCCGTCCGGAAAGGGTAGCCGAACATCGCCTATGGCGACCGCCGCATTGCCGCGACCGAACGGGTCCCATGAGACGGGTCCATGATCGAGCGGGATACCTGCCACGCTGCGCCCCGGCGCAGCACCAAAGGCCTCGAGCACCGGAATGGCGTATCCCAGCCCCAGCAGAGAGAGGCCGCGCGCATCTCCCCAGAGATCCGTCAGCTTGCCGGACAGGATGCGCGTCGCTGCCTGCCCCAAAGGCGAGGCATAGAAACGTTGCAAGGTGACGGCATCCTGACGCATGAAGTGGCCTGTGCTAGTCTGGTCTGCAGGAGACGCTAATGACGAAAATCACCCTCGACATACACAAATTTCCCTGCCTGAACGATAATTACGGCTATCTGGTTCATGAACCTGTCTCAGGAAAGACTGCGGCAATCGATACGCCGGATGCCGAAAAGTACCTTGCCGAGGCCGATCGTAGAGGCTGGACGGTTACGCACATCCTGAACACGCACTGGCACCCCGACCATGCGGGCGGGAACTTGCGGATCAAGGAAGTCACGGGATGCACCATTTACGGACCAGCCGGTGAAGCGGAAAAAATTCCCGGCATTGATGTGAAACTATCCGAAGGCGATATCGTCGAATTTGGGCGTACGAACGCGCGCGTGATGGATGTGCCCGGGCATACGCTAGGCCACATCGCCTATCATTTCTCAGATCAAGACGTCGCATTTGTCGGAGACGCTGTCTTTGCACTAGGTTGCGGCCGTGTTTTTGAAGGCACGATGGAGATGATGTGGAACAGCCTGACCAAGCTGAAAGCTCTGCCGCCAGAAACCCAGCTCTACTGCGCGCATGAATATACACAGGCCAATGCAAGGTTTGCCGTCACGGTCGACCCGCAGAATAAAGCACTGACGGATTACGCGCTCTGGATTGACGAGCGTCGTGCAGAGGGCCTTCCAACTGTTCCAACGAGGTTGGACAAAGAACTTGCCACGAACCCATTCTTGCGTGCCGACGATCCTGTACTCCAGGCGGCGATGGGTCATCCCGGCAACACCGTCGAAACCTTCGCCGAAATACGTGGACGCAAGGACCGCTTCTGATGCGGGGTATTTCCGGAGATCTCGGCGCCCGAGAGATCATCCGCATGCTGGATCTGACCCCTCACCCAGAGGGAGGACACTTCCGGGAAACGTATCGCGCGCCGACATCGGACGGCAGCCGCGCCAGTTCCACGATGATCTACTATCTGCTGCAAGCTGACGAAGTCTCGGCATGGCATAGGGTAGATGCTGACGAATTCTGGCTATGGCATGCGGGCGGCCCTCTTTCCCTCACGCTATCGCCACCCGACGGCCAAGGGGCAAGTGCGGTGACGCTCGGTCCTGACCTGCGGGCTGGGCATCGCCCGCAACTTGTCGTCCCTTCGCAACACTGGCAGACAGCGGAAACGCTGGGCGCATGGACACTGGTCAGTTGTATTGTTGCCCCGGGCTTCGAATTTAGCGGGTTTGAAATGGCCCCCCATGATTGGCGTCCAACCGTCTAGCGACGAGCCTTGAGGGCGCGCACCATGACTGGTGAAATCAGCGTCACCATCAGACGCTCCAACGGGCCGTTCGCAAATTTCCTGAAATACTTCACAAGGCTGCGCGCCTTGTGCTCGACCACAGCCTCAGAGGGAACGTCCGACGTCGACCCATAATGCAACGCGCCCGCATGAGGTTGATAGACTACGCTACCGCCAGACTTCAGGACCCGGCGACAAAGGTCGACATCTTCGACGTGCAGAAAATAGCCCTCGTCGAACCCTCCCATCTTGCGAAAGGCCTGACGATCCATCATGAAAAAGGCACCTGACACTGCACCAACTTCGATGGAGTTTCGGGGCGGCGGGTCATTTTCCAACGTCCACTTCCCAAACCCCATCGCACGCAAGAGCGTCAGCGTGTTGCGTCGTGCGCCTCGCTCCTCACGACCGTGGATATCAAAAATCTTGCCGCCGACCAGGACGGGTTCAGCACGCTTCTCCATTGCCGCCACAAGTCTTGCAAGCGAACCGCGGCGCAGAACCGCATCCGGATTGATGACGAGAAGCAGATTGCCGAGCGCCCCCGCCGCACCCTTGTTCACCCCGGCCCCAAAACCGGGATTCGTGCCATCACGGACGATGTGGACTTTATCTGAATTTGCCTCGAACTCATCGATCCAGGACTGTTCCTCTGGCCGATTTCCGTTGTCGACAATGATAATTTCAGAAATGTCCGGATCGGACTTCAGGGCATAGAGACATTCATGCAAGCGAGGGCCGGTATGATAGGTCACAACGATCGCCGTAATTGTCGGGAGAGTCATCCAAGCGATCCTCTCACACGGCGAGACAGAACAATCAGCGCAACGACAGCGAGCGCCAAGGTAGACCAGAAAGCTTCATTCCAGACACTATAGGAAAAACTGAACAGGCAGAACGCCGCCGCCAGCATGCCGCCAATCGCGTAGTGAATATCCGCGCGTAAATTGTGCCCAATTGGCAGTCGCCATCCGATCAGCAGAACGGCAAGTGCCGCAACAAATGCACCAACTGCGCCCGTCTCGGCCCATATCTGCAAGGCCATATTGTGCGGATGTCCCGGAACGACCGGATACCGCGCCCAGAAATCCGGCAACTGCGCCATCCATTCCGGATAGGCTGCATACGTGTCCTGCCAGGATTTTGATGCTTCGATACCATGCCCCATCAGCGGTGCCTCCTGAATCTTCCCGATCACGACTTCCCACGACCAGGCGCGAGACTGGAAAGACCCCGGCAAGTTCACACCACTTCGCTCCAGCATGTAGAGCAGCCCACTCATCAAGATCGGCGCTAGCGCAATATAGGCAGCGACAGCCGTGAACAGGCCGCGCAGGCCATACTTTGGGAAGACCCGAACAATAACGAAAGCGACGAGCGTCAAAGCCGCGCCAAACATGGCGGCTGACGATCCGAGAACGCCGAAGCTGACAAGGCTGGCCAGCGCAATCATCAGTGCGAGCCCCTTCCATGCCAAGCCTGGCCGGGCCCCAACATATGCTACAAGTATAGGCAGTACGAGCGCAAAAGCGTTCGCACCCCGATCAAGGTTCTGAAAGCCTGAGGAATGATTGAGCGGATCATCCCCGTAGAAGACGGGCATCACTGAAGTCGCGAAGACCGGGCTGAGCAGGATCAGCAGACCATGTATGGAGAGGCTTCCCAATATCAGGCGGGACGAGATCTGTGCGCGCCCGGGCGCAGTTCGCAATGCACCGGCTATCAAGAGCGTGGTGAAGAAAAGCGTCAATATGATGCGCAGCCCGGCGGACCGAATGGCAAAGTCGCCGCCCATCAATGTCCCACTGATGATTCCCCGCGAGACCGGAGACCAGGACTCACTCGCAACGGCCCAGACCAGAAAGGCCATGCCCGCCAGCAGGTAGTGGGCGGGACGGATACCGGGCCGTGCAACAAGTAATGCAGGAATCGCAGCCAGCGCGAGCAGCAGGACGTTACCTTGCGTCCCTGCGATGGAGGTCAAAGGCCACAACAGGAAGGCCGCGGCGAGAAAAGGTGCGTAGCTCATGCTGCGCATCTTTTCGTGTTCCGCAGTACCTGTCACCTGTTGATCCGGACTAGTCGGACTTCAGGTCTGGTGCGAGGGCTTCTTGGGCGAGATCGCGGCAGGCATCCTCCAGCGAGATCATTTGCTGACCATTGCTGCCAAGCCGACGCAACGCCAGTGTACGGTCCTCAGCCTCACGACCACCAACCACCGCAATGATTGGCACTTTCTGAACCGAATGCTCGCGAACCTTGTAGTTAATCTTCTCATTGCGAAGATCGGTCTCGACGCGCAGTCCGGCCTTGCGCAGAGCAGCCGCTGCTTCCTCAGCGTACTCGTTCGCTGCGTCTGTGATCGCCGCAACGACAACTTGCACCGGTGACAGCCACATAGGGAAAGCGCCGGAAAACTCCTCGATCAAGATACCGATATAGCGCTCCATCGAGCCAAGGATGGCGCGGTGCAACATGACCGGGCGCTGCTTTGAACCGTCCGACGCCGTATATTCAGCGCCGAGACGCTCTGGCAGAACATAGTCCAGCTGCAACGTACCACATTGCCAAACCCGGCCGATCGCGTCCGTGAGTTGGAATTCAAGCTTGGGTCCGTAGAAGGCCCCTTCCCCGGGCATGATCTCACATGGCAGGCCCGCTGCATCAACGGCGTCCTGCAGGCCTTTCTCGGCCCGGTCCCAGGTTGCGTCATCCCCGGCCCGGACATCCGGACGTGTGGAGAGTTTCACGGCGATATTCTCAAAGCCGAAATCCCGGTACACGTTTTCGAGCAGGCGACAGAAGCGGATAGACTCTTCGACGATCTGGTCTTCACGGCAGAAGATGTGCGCATCGTCCTGCGTGAATTGACGGACCCGCATGATGCCATGCAGCGCGCCATGCGGCTCGTTGCGGTGGCAACACCCGAATTCCGCCAAGCGCAGCGGCAGGTCGCGATAGGATTTCTGGCCCTGTTTGAAGACTTCGACATGCGCCGGACAGTTCATGGGTTTCAACGCCATCAGTTTGGCATCGTCAGGCACCGAAATGTCCACGCCTTCATCACCTTCAGGAATGAAGTCCGGCACGATGAACATGTTCTCGCGATACTTGCCCCAGTGACCGGATTTCTCCCACTGAACCGAATCCATCAATTGCGGCGTCTTGATCTCTTCATAGCCGGCCGCATCGAGACGCCGGCGCATATAGGATTCGATCTGCAACCAGATCTGGTAGCCTTTCGGGTGCCAGAAGATGGACCCGGCCGCCGCCAGGCCGTCGAGATGGAACAGGTCGAGCTGCGTCGCGAGTTTGCGATGGTCACGCTTTTCGGCCTCTTCGAGGCGTAGCAGATGCGCCTTGAGGTCTTTCTCATTGGCCCAAGCCGTGCCGTACATGCGCTGAAGCATTTCGTTCTTGGAGTCGCCACGCCAATAGGCGCCCGCCAGCTTCATCAGCTTGAAGGCCTTCGGCAACTTGCCCGTGCTGGGCAGGTGCGGGCCGCGGCAAAGGTCGAACCAGTCGCCTTGCTTGTAGACGGTGATCGCTTCGCCCGGAGGGATGATGTCGTCGATGATCTGCGCCTTGTAGTCCTCGCCGATCTTCTTGAACGTCTCGATGGCCTGGTCCTTGTCCCAGACCTCGCGGACAATCGGATAGTCCGCATCGACAATCTCGCGCATTTTCTTTTCGATCTTCTCGAAATCTTCCGTCGAGAACGGCTCTTCGCGAGCAAAGTCGTAATAGAAGCCATCATCGATGACTGGGCCAATCGTGACCTGCGCGTCGGGATAGAGTTCCTGCACTGCCTGCGCCAGCACGTGGGCAGCGTCGTGGCGTATCAGTTCGAGGCCTTCGGCATCATTCGCCGTAACGAGTTCGACCTTTGCGTCGCCGTCGAGCGGGCGCATCAAATCTCTCAGCTCGCCGTCCACCCGGGCGGCGAGCGCCTTCTTGGCGAGGGAATTGGAAATCGATTTGGCGACGTCAAAGGACGAAGCGCCCTCTTCATATTCGCGGACGGAGCCGTCTGGCAGGGATACTTTGATCATGGTCTAATCTTTTCGTGCATTCTTGCGCTCTGTACAGCGCGGCAAATTCGGTTCCGGTCAGGCCCTTTATCCGGCGTCTGCTTAACGCGACTTCACCAGATTTCCCACCCCATACGCATTTCTCGCGCAGTGGCGGGGTTTTCGGACCCTATCCGGGCTTCTTTTGGGCTGTTTATGGGTACATGAAGCGGGCGCGCACAAAGGCGCAGCCAAGGGGCGCGTCAGGCACCCCGGCGAGTTCGTGTGGTCAGGCCAACGGGGCCGAGAAAGCAACGAATATCACTCATCGGGTTTCATATGGCATGACGACGGGCGGTTTTCAATTCGTTCCATGGCCTTGCGCGCCGACCATGCGCCATACCGCCAAGGCTGCCAGACCGGCACATCTGGCAGGGTTTCCGGCACCGGGTCCTTGCCGAGACTGCCGCCCGGTCGACACCGGATGAAACGCGCCAGCGCCATCCAGATGCCCGGCCACCATCCAAACCGCGCAACACATTCGGCGCCATATTCACTGCAGGTGGGCGTGTGCTGGCAGCGCGCGCCGAACGCGTAGAACACCTGGCTTGGGCCATGCTTGTAGACCCAAAGCAGACCATTCGCTGACCGGCGCCGCAAACCGGCCATCTCAGCCTGCCGTCTCGCGCGCGAGACCGCGGCTTGCCAATGCCTCCTCGATGGCAGCAACCGCCGCTTCAAAAGCTAGCAGCGTGGACGTATGGCGAGGGGGATAATCGGCCACGGGTTCCAGATGGCGCAGCTCCCAGAAGCGGCCTTCCGGCGGAGGTCCATTGCCTTTCAGCATGTCTTTCAAAGCGTCCCGTGCCGTGATCACCTCTTCGATCGTTGCACCAATGGCGTGTTCTGTAAGGATCGAGGTAGCCGCCTGGCCGAGAGCGCAAGCCTTTGGATCCACTGCGATGGCCGTGATGCGCGCGCCCGCTTCGTCCAATTTCAGATCAACCTTCACGGTCGAACCGCACACACGCGATACCTTCAGGACAGACCCGTCAGGATCTGTCAGATCACCCACATGCTGGATGTCCGCTGCGAGTTCGAGAACACGATTATGGTACAGTTCGCTCATCGCCTGAAACATGGCCTTCGCTGGCGCACGGCGCAAGGCTGAGGCACGGTGACAAAAAAATGCCGCCTGACTCAGGCGCGAACGCGAGGCAGGCGGCAAAGGCGTGTCGTGCATTGAAAACGGGGCGCTCAGGCCGTGGCCCGAACACACAGGAGCGGCCTGTTAAGGTCAATTAAAGCTTCCGTCATCGGGGCAATTGCAGTCGGCCTGAAAAATCAGATACGTCGCCAAGTCGAGCCACCGGCCCCATCCATGATCTCAATACCTTCGGCAGCAAGTTGATCACGAATGCGGTCAGCCTCAGCCCAGTCCTTGGCTGCACGCGCATCGATACGCGCCTGAACAAGCCCATTTATGCGGTCATTGCCATCATCATCCCCGCCCTGTTCCCAGGCTTTGGGAGTCAGGGTCAGAAGCCCAAGCATTTCGCCGGCATCGAGCAAATTTGCGCGGGCCGTCGCCATAGCATCCGTATCTCCCTTGTCCGCCGCCATGTTCGCTTCGCCGGCAATACGCGAGAGCGAAGCGAGCGCTTCGGGTGTATTCAGATCATCACAAAGGGCGTCGAAGACGCCCCGGTCATCGACTTCACCGCCTTCAGCGTCCCACACACGGCGCAACGCGCCATAAATCCGGTCGAGCGTTGTCTTGGCCTGTTTCAGCAAGTCTTCCGTCCAGTCGAGCGGCGCACGGTAATGCCCGCTCAGCATGGCAAAGCGCAGCACCTCACCATGCCATTGCTTCAATAGCTCGTGCACCAGAACGACATTGCCGAGCGATTTCGACATCTTCTCGCCGCCCATATCCAGGAAGCCATTGTGCATCCAATAGTTCGCCATGATCTCGCCATGCGCGCATTCGGACTGGGCAATTTCGTTTTCATGATGCGGAAACTGAAGATCAATCCCGCCACCATGAATGTCGATTGTCTTGCCGAGATGCTTTGCGGCCATGGCCGAGCATTCGATATGCCAGCCGGGACGTCCCCTGCCCCACGGGCTGTCCCAGATCGCATCTTCTGGTTCGCCTTCCTTGGCGAATTTCCAGAGCGCGAAGTCGGCTGGGTCGCGTTTGTCTTCGTCGACAGCAACGCGTGCGCCGGCTTCATTGTCTTCGAGCTTGCGACCAGACAGCTTTCCATAATCCGGCATGGAATTGACCGAGAACCAGACGCCTTCCTTGCCGACATAGGCATAGCGTTTGCGGACGAGCTTCTCAATCATCTCGATCATTTCGCCGACATGATCGGTCGCCCAAGGCTCAATGCTGGGCGCGAGCACGTTCAGTGCGGCCGTGTCGGCATTGTAGATTTGGGCGAATTTCTTCGTAATCATCTCAATCGGTTCGCCGGTCTTGACGCTGGCCTTGATGATCTTGTCTTCAATATCGGTGATGTTGCGCGCGTAGATCACCGCATCCTCACCATACACCCTCATCAGCAGGCGCCGCAGCACATCGAATGCAATGGGCGGACGCGCATTGCCGATATGGGCGTAATTGTAGACAGTCGGGCCGCAGACATACATCGTCACGCGCGCCGGATCCTGCGGCTGGAAAACGCGCCTCTTGCGCGCGGCGGTGTCGTAGATGCGGATTGTCATGGTTTTTGGGCTCGATTTCGGAAGTCTGGACGTGTCGCTGGCGCTACGGGTAGCTGGCCAGCCCTAATGGCGTGTTGATGCGTTAACAGCAACACCGGCAGGCAGGACGACAACAAAATCGAACACGTTCCATGTAGACGGCGATATCATCGGCGCGCAGAAAAGCCAAGAATGGAGTCATCCAGTCGCGCGACGTCAGCGTAGAAAGGGCTGGAAACAAGGCCATCGCACCCTTATGTTCCTCATATCGCCCTGAGGGTATCAACTCCGGGCGGGCGTTAAGTCCGGGCAGGGGAGCATTTTTACGCTTTCCCAGACCAAGCCTCGGCTCGACCCTCGTCCCTCAGTCGAAGGAAACTTCAATCATGGCCATGGATGCCATCACTCCCAATAAAGACAAGGCACGCGCAGAGCCCATCAAGCGCCCTACCGTTCAAGAGGCCGAAGAAGCCGTGCGCACGCTCATCGCGTGGGCTGGCGACGATCCGCGTCGCGAAGGCCTGCTCGACACGCCAAAGCGCGTTGTCAACGCCTACAAGGAATGGTTTTCCGGCTATGAGGAAGATCCCGTCAAATACCTGTCGCGTACCTTTGAGGACGTGCAGGGCTATGATGACATCGTCATGCTGCGCAACATCGACGTGGAGAGCCATTGCGAGCACCACATGGCGCCCTTCCTTGGCAAGGCCTATGTCGCCTACATGCCGTCGGCAGCCGTTGTTGGTATTTCCAAGCTGGCACGCGTCGTAGAGATCTTCTCGAAGCGCCTGCAAACGCAGGAAACCATGACCGCGCAAATCTGTGATGCGATTACCGACAGCCTTGCCCCGATGGGCACGGCGGTCCTGATCGACGCCGTACATGAATGCATGTCGACACGGGGCGTCCACCACAAGGATGTCAGCACGATCACGACGCAGTTCACAGGCGTGTTCAAATCGGACGCCGATTTGCGCAACCGCTTCCTGCGCATGGCCGGCAAGGGCTGAGCCGACTTTCTCTCAGAATTGATCAACCCCGGCCCTCAATGCCGGGGTTTTTTATGGACTCCGTCCCCAGCATTGATAGCCTCGAAACCGAGGTAGAGTGCAAAAGAACAAACCTGAAAGACGGAGGAGACTTCCATGAAACTCTTTTTAGCGGCGAGTGCGGCAATTACGCTGTTCGCTCTGCCTGCAATGGCACAATCCACCACGGTCGAATTCGCAAGCAGCGATGGTACGACCGCCCTTGTTGTATTCTACGAAAACGGCACGGCCTCCATGGATGGAGGCGATCCCATTCCGTACACGATGGATGAAGAATCCAAGACAATCTGTGGCCAGACACCCGAAGGTGATATTTGTGCAACCTTCGACGAACTGGGCGAAGATGTCGGCTTCTCGACTGGCTTTACAAACACTGCGGGCCAATCCGGCACGGCAACAATCACAGCCGCCGACTGATCGGCTGGAAGGACTAAACGGGTTTAGAGGCATTCGCCAATCGGCGGGTGCCTCTTTTCATGACCGCCTCAAGCAGCAGGTCTCGTCTTTGCAAGCCAGGTAACAATGTCCGAAACCACCTTGTCAGTACCCGGCTCATCCACGATCCAATGGGCATTGTTCGGATATTCCAGAAAGTCACCCGCTACTGGGCTTTTTGCGTATTTTTGCCCCACCTTGCGGACGGCCTTGGCAGGCGTCGCACGGTCTGCACCAGCAGCGATCGTCAGTGTTGGAATTGTAAACAAGGTCTCGTCGATCTCGATTCCATCTGCGATGTCGCCGTAAACCTTCCCGGAGTCGTACAGCGCATCAGCGTAGATCTCAGCATGACGACGCGACGGCACCTTGTTGAGCACGCCATAACGAAATCCTGACTCCCAAACTTTGTAAGCTTTCGAACGATTCCGGCTGATAAGGATGTTAAGAAATGTATAGGCGACCGACAGGGTCACCGCGCTGCAATCCTTGGGCTGAGCCGGCGTCAGGAAGACCGCCTGACTCACGAGCCCCTGCTCGACCAGGCATTGGGCAATCAAGCCCCCCATCGAATGGCCAATCACGGCAGGCGGGCTGCCAGTTTCACTCTCAATCCGGCGAACCGTATCCGCCATGGATTTCACATAGTCATCCAGGCCGAGATCAGACAGCGAAGCTGGAGGAGAGTCAGGCACCCGCTGGTCCGGAAACAGTGTTGGAGCGTCGCAGTTCCAGCCTGCCGCCTCGAACCCCACGCGCATCCGATCCCAGACCTCACCGCCACACCCGATCCCATGGATCATCAGCAAGGATTTTGTCATCGGTTTACGCCTCTATTGCTTGGAGGGTTTCAACCCTGAACTTCCTTGTGGCCGGGGACCGGTTCGGCCCAACTGGTGAACCGCTGGGAAACTTCAGAATACACCATGCGCTTGAACGGCACGACCAGCGAAGGAACTTCCTCGAGCCGCGCCCAACGCCAAGCATCGAATTCCGGCGTATGCCGGTCGAGGCGAACATCGCTATCGGCCCCCTTGAACCGGAAAGCGAACCATTTCTGCCGCTGACCAATATAAGGCCCGGGCAAACGCTTCTTCAAATCAGGTGGGAAATCGTAGAACAACCAGTCCGACGTCTCCTCGAGAACATCCACCAGTTTTTCCGGTACGCCGACTTCTTCTTCGAGTTCGCGGAGTGCGCCGACCAAGGGCGTCTCGCCCTTGTCGATGCCACCCTGCGGCATCTGCCATTGGAACGCTCCCCGGCCATTGATGCGCCGCCCAATAAAAACATAGCCTGCTTTTGAAAACAGGGCGAGACCGACATTGGGTCTGTAGAGGTCGGGATCGGGCGCGTGTATCGTCACCCTTCCGGGTTTACCGGAGCCTGAGACAAGCTTCCAGTCTGGACGCGCTTCGGTTGGGAAGTTTTTGCAGACACCGAAATCAGGGCAGACGCCGGTGCCAGAACGACCCCACGTTTCTGCATGTCCTTCGTCCAGTCCTTGGCGATCTCGATTGTCAGCGGGAAGGCATACCCAGTTCCCATGGACGCGCCGTTTTCCTTCGCGAGCGTTTCGAGGCCCAGCAACTCGGTCCGGATGTCATCTGCGGTCAGCTTTGCGTCAATTGTGGCTGCGGCGCGTGCAAATTTCATTTGTGTGCGTCCGGCGGCGCGGTCGAAGGCCCCGGTCTGGAAGCTGCCATCCTCGACGAGGGCGATGCCGCGATCATGCAGGGCTTGAAGGACGGGGCCGACAGCGCCGGGATCTTCGGCGAATTTGGCACCCTGATAATTGATGATCCCAAAATATCCGCTTGCCCGGCTGAGCAGCTTTTCGAGACGCGGCAAATTGCGTTCACCGGTGTCGCCGGCCAACAGGGTTTGCGGATGCATCTTCATGCGACCATACTCGAAGGATTCCATTGGCACTTCGATCAGGACTTCGTGTCCTTTTTCGCGCGCCTTGTTGACCCAGTACTGTAGATTGCCCGCGTCTGGCGCGAAGGACAGGGTCACTTCAGGCGGCAACTCTTCGATTGCTGCCTTGGTATGGGTCGCATTGATGCCAAGTCCGCCAATGACGACCGCCACGATCGGCTGGTTGCCGGGATTGGCAAAGGGGCGAGCATACACATCGGACGGTGCCTGGCCGTCAGCAGAAATGCGCGGCAGGGACAGTCCGTTGATCCGCTCCGTCAGGCCCGGAACAGGCGCTGTATCGAGCGACGCTACACGCGTGACCTCGCCATAGGACTCGCCGGGACGCACCAGCTTTCCATTGATCCGAATGCCCTCACCTGAGGACTCTTCATCCCCCTGCCCGGTCGGGACTTCCGACGGACGGGGGGATGAAGCCTCAGCATATTCCACGCCCAAGCTTGGCTGATCAGAAACCGCATCATCTTCTGCCAAAACAACACGCGCGCCCAGATCCTGGGGCGTCTCCGCCTTCAGCCGGGATTTGAGTGCGGCGGTAGACCCTTGGCTGGTCTCAAACAAGGCCAGCACTTCGCTCGGTCCGGAATCTGCGGGATTGCCGGAATAATGGATCGCGGCGCCAAGACTGGCACCCACTCCACCAAATACAAGCAGGCTCATAGCAGCATGGGTCAGACCCGTGCGCAAAGGAGATGGGTCGGCATCCCTGCGGCTAGCCATCGATGGACCTCGTCAAACCAGTTTAAAAGAATTCTGAACAATCAGAATTGCATCCAACTGGTTAACAGGTTGCAAACATCCGGTTAACCTGCGCGCCTCATTGCACTGGCCGTGACAGTGCCTTCCTTGAGCATTTCAATCGCTCTCTTGAGCTGAAAATCCTCACCATCCCAATCTTCAGGCGGCTGCTCATCAGGCAAGGAAACATCTTTGCGCGCTTCACCGTCTTCATTGGCCAATGCGTGCGGCAGGTCGGCCTCGGACCAGCGATTGATCTGGGCAAGCTCTTCTTCAGACAGGCGTGCCTGGGTGATCTCGATGTCCGGGTCGATGCCGAGCGCCTGAATGGAGCGACCCGCTGGCGTGTAATAGCGCGCCGTCGTCAGGCGGACTGCGCCGCGATCTGCGCCAAGTGGAATGACGGTTTGCACCGACCCCTTGCCAAAGCTGGTCGTACCCAAAACGGTGGCCCGATGCCGATCCTGCAAAGCGCCAGCGACAATCTCGGAAGCCGAGGCTGAGCCGCCATTGATCAGCACGATCATCGGGACGCCCTTAAAGACTTCCCCGGAACGGGCGTTATAGCGCTCCATGTCGGAAATGCGTCGGCCCTGCGTCGACACAACCTCACCGCCAGAGAGAAACATGTCGGAGACCGAAACAGCCTGATCCAGCAGACCGCCGCCATTGTTGCGCAAGTCCACAATCAAGCCGCGTGGACGCGAGCCGGTTTCTTTGGCGATGCCTTCGACTGCCTCTTCAAGCAGCAGAGTCGTGCGCTCGTTGAAGGTTGAAATACGGATATATCCAATATCGCTTTCCTGCATTTTCCAGGTAACGGATTTCTGCTGAATTACTTCCCGGGTCAAAGTGACGTCAAAGGGATCCTCGCCTTCGCGCAGGATCGTGACATCGATATCGGTGCCCTTTTCGCCGCGCATTTCCTTGACGGCTTCGTTCAGTGTCTGGCCGATGATCGGCTTCCCATTGATGGATGTGATCAGGTCACCCGGCTGGATACCTGCACGGCTCGCAGGTGTATCATCCATCGGAGAGATGACTTTGACGAAACCATCTTCCATTGTGACTTCAATCCCGAGACCACCATATTCTCCGCTGGTCTGAACCTGCATCGAACGAAAATCATCCGGATCGAGATAGCTCGAATGCGGGTCGAGTGAGGTAAGCATGCCGTTGATGGCGGCTTTCATGGCGGCCTTTTCGTCGACTTCCGTTACATAATCCTGGCGGGCGCGGGCGAGGATTTCTGCGAACAGGTCCAACTGCTGGTAGGTGACCATGCGCGGATCTTCAGCCCGGTCCTCAGGAGAGGCGAAGGCGGAAAATCCGACAGCCGCGCCACCCAGAACGACACCAAGGGCAGCCCCTGTCAGTAGTGAACGCATATTCCAGTCCTCCATAATCCTTTTGACCTTAGCTCCGGCCTGGCAGCCAGTCTGCCGGATTCATAACCTTGTCGCCAAGCCTTAATTCCATATTCAGCTCGGGAACCGGCTCGGCTCGATCAGGCATGCGTCCAACAGGCTCGCCCACAGAAACGCCTTGGCCTTCAGTGACATAGATCCGGCTCATGCCTGTAAGAATAACATGGTAACCGTCACTCGTCCGCAAAATTAACATTGATCCATACGTTCGAAATGGCCGCGCATACTCAACCGTACCGCCAACCGGTGCGACCACTTGGGCATTTGCCCGCGTGGCAAAGGCGACCCATTCCGACTTGCCACCAGTGGGCAACTTTTCGCCAAAGGCCCGCGCAAGCGAACCTGCAACGGGGGGCTTCAGCGCCCCGATGACAGCACGCCCCAGTGGTCGCGAAGCTGGTGTACGCGCAACAGCGGACGTGGCTGACGGTTTCGACGAAGGCGAATTGGACACAAGGCGCGGTCTGAGGTCCGGTTTGGCGCCGGGCGCAGACGGCGCCTGAGCCTCGAGCGATGCCAGCAATGATCTCAAATCTTCTTCCCTGGCACCAATCTCTGCCGCGTGTGCCTTCAACAACGCGATATCGCCGGACAAATCCTCGAAATTCCCACGCTTGGCAGCGGCGAGCCGCTCAATCTCGACCTGTTTCAAAGCTAGTGTCGCTTCGGCAGCGTCGAGTTTGGCTTTTTCGCCGCGGATACGGCGCTCAAGCTCGTTCAGCGTATCGATTTCCCGCGACAATTCTTCCGATTCCATCGCAAGGCGCGGAGTTGTCTCGCTCATCAGGATGGCCCGGCGCACAGCCGTGTTCGCTTTGCTCGGGGACACGATCAAGGCAGGCGGCTTCCGGCGATTGGATGCGGCAAGCGCTGCAAGCAGGTCTTCCAGAGCCTGGCGGTTCTCGAGCAGGCTCATCTGCGCCGATACTCGACGCGCACCAAGATCGATCAGGGATTTCTCGGCGTTCGAAGCCTGTTCTTCACGGCGCTGGGACTCCATAGCCGCCGAAATCAACTGGCTGTCGATATTCTTTATGTCGCTCAGCGTATTTTCACCGGCGGCCTGCAGCGCTTCAAGCTTTTGCTCGGCGGCCTGCCGCTCAGCTTCGAGTGCCTGCAACTCTTCCCGCGAAAACGTATCCGGCGCTGCCGCCGTCAAGACAAACGCCGCAATCGATACCGTCAGGGGTCGCCAGAATGCGCTCATCTCTCCCTTATTGCAGTCGGTCATGACTTCAATATTAACCAATCAAGGCAAGTCGCTCGCTGATCGCAGAAACCTGATCAGAAATCAGTGCGCAATAGACAGCATGATTTGACCTATCGAAGGCCGGAGCAAGGCAAACCAGATGCGTGACCATCTCCACGACGATCTGCCCGTCTCGAATAATTGTGCTCGGCCGTCCGGCAAGAACGCCGTGCACGACCTCGTTCCGGTATCCAGCGAGCCGAAGGACGGCGTCGGACTGCCCCGACGTTGCGGGAAGCTGCTCCGGAGGCAGGAGATATCGATCTGATCGCGCGCGTCGCAGCAACAATTTCAGAGGTGCAACTCTTCCAGGCATTTTCAGATCAGCTGTATCTTCCTCCAAAGCGGTCTCATATCCGGAGAGGGCAGCAATGATCGCGCAATTAATCGCCGTGACGAGACCAACTGCAACCCAGCGCCAACGTTCGGGATCCTGATCCACATGATCCAGTTCCCGGTGGGCCAGTTTCAGCCCCTCGAGCGCGGCCGCGAGGGCTGGCCCCACTTTTTCAGACGCCGACATACGAGGACGTCAGTCCGAACCCATCGATGTCGGCTCCGACTTCCGGAAATCCCATCCTGTCTGGGCCGCAATGTATGTGAACGCCGCGTACACCGCAACATTCTGACGGAATGCCTCCGGATCAATCTTGTCGAATGTATCGTCTGGGGTGTGATGGTAGTCAAAATAGTCCCGGCCATCCTGCGCGGGCGTTACGACAGGCACCCCTGCCCTGCGGAGGACGCCGATATCAGGCCCACCGCCGGCTGCATTGTCGCCTTCTGACACACCCAGTGGGGTCAATACCTGCTTCATGACATCCGCATAGGATATTGCAGCCTCACCAAAATTGGTCTGGAAACGCCAGATGCGGCCGGCGCCAAAATCGCTCTCAGCCGCAAGCATATGCTTGTCGAGATCATCCCCATGTTGCCGAGCGTAAGCATTCGCTCCAAACAGGCCGACTTCCTCAGAGCCGTAGAGAACGACACGGATCGTTCTGCGAGGTTTTCCCGGCAAGTCCGCAATCAGCTTGGCGGCCCCGACGACGATTCCGCAGCCCGCGCCATCATCCAGTGCGCCGGTACCAAGATCCCAACTGTCGAGATGGCATCCGATCAGGATGATTTCGTCTTCCAGATCAGATCCTTCGACTTCAGCGATCACATTTCCGGACGGCGCAGCATCGGCATACTCAACGCCAATATCGAGATTCACGCGGACCGGGCCCCTGTCCAACAATCGTGTCAGCTGATCAGCGTCAGGGCCAGACAAGGCCGCTGCGGGGAGCGCGCCGAGCGCCCCTTCCCGGAACATGCCACCTGTGTGCGGCATGCGGTGTGGCTGTGTACCGACAGAACGGATCAGGCAGGCAACTGCCCCCTTCTCTGCGGCTGCATTGGCACACCCGCCCCGCTTGCGCACGGCAAGCCCGTAGCCCGAGCCATCTTGGGTCTTGTACATGCGCTCATCAATAAACGCGATTTTTCCCGCAAGGCTGTCAGCATCAGCCGCCTTCAGATCGGAAAGGGTTTCAAACCGGACGATATCAGCCTCCAGTCCACCTTCAGGCGTCGCACGACTGCCGCCGAGCGCCGTGATCACGAGATCTTGCGCATTCGCGCCAATCACGCGGGCCGATTCACGGGTCCGCGCCCAATACGGGATCGTGAAATCCTCAACGCGCGTGCGGTCAAAATTCAGCTCCTTGAGCGCGTTCATCGCCCAAACACGCGCCCGCGCCTCATCCGGCGAGCCGCCAAGGCGGGCCCCGACTTCTGTCGTCAGGTCTTCGACAAATTGCAGGCCAACCTCATCCAGCAGGGCATCCGCGATCAGTTGATCCGTCGTTGCCGCGATTTCCGGCGACAGATCGGCATCCTGCGCGAAGGACGGCGCACCGACCAATATGGCCATGCCAGCCAATAATCCTGCAATATGCCTGATCTGTCTCATCCGCTGTGCCTCTCAATGATCTATGCAGCGCAAGACTACATGTCCTTCGAGCAGAGTGAATAGCCCCGTTGCCTAAAGTTGTTCAGCAATCTGCAGGATAAGGTCGAGCGATGGGCGGTCCTTGTAACCTTCCTCGCGCAATACTGCCCGGACCGTCTCATCTGTGCCGATAAACATGATCGCCGGGTGGGGAATGCCGAAATAGCGCGAGCCAGGCTTCATCTCTTCATTCAGCAAATTAAACGCCGAAATAGCTTCCGAACCGGGATCGGACAGGAGTTCAAATCCAAGACTGTTCTTGCGGGCAAACTTCGACAGAATCTCGGGATCGTCATACGAAATTGCGACAAGAGGCCAGCCCAGGTCGTTGAGGTTGGCCGAGATATCATCAATCTGCTTCAGCTGTTTTTGGCAGTAAGGGCACCAGTCCGCAGAACGCACGAAGGCAACCGCAATCCCCTTCTCTCCCATGAGTTCAGACAGGCTCGCAGCCTCTCCAGTGTGTCTCACCAGATTGACCGAAGGCGCAGATTGACCGAGCGCCAGACCAATCTCAGGTGCTTGCATCATGGCAGCCGTATCCGGCGAGGCAGTGATTGTGTCGGCCGTCTCCTGGGCGTTCGCCGCCGCTGGCAGCATGGCAAGCACGGAGGCAAGAGTAAGCGTACGGATCATGGGGCGTCTCCTCTGAAGTCTGTGCACCAGCCTTACCCGCATGCAGGATCAGTGGCGAGGCGTAAACGGCACACCTCACACAGGCTTGATCGGTCGTTATCAGTTGCGGCGGGCCCGCCATTCATCGGCCGTCTGGCCGTAGACATCCCACATCATGCCCTCAAACGGCGGCGGCGTTTCCTGTTTTCTCATGAAGCGGCTACCCAGACGCTCGGCTACGCGAACAGAAGCTGCGTTCTCTGGCAGGATCGTATGGATCACCTCACTCCAGCCCAGAATATCCACCGCATAGTCCATTGCCGCCGTCGCGCCTTCGGTCGCGTATCCCCTGCCCCAGGACGACCGCACGAGTCCCCAGCCGATCTCCGTACCCGGCCAGCCGTTTGGTCTCCAAGGGCCGAGCCGGCCCACCCATTCTCCAGTAGATTTCTCGATCACAGAAAACATGGAGAAGCCCTCAATCGTCCACGCACCGGTCATTGTGCATATTGATCGCCAAGTCAGCTCCGGCCCCTGAACGCCGCCGAGGTGGCGCATCACGTCTTCATCGGCATGAAAGGCGTTCCACGCGGGGATGTCTTCTGCGCGAGGCGGACGCAGGAGTAATCGTTCGGTCTCGATTGTCGGACCTATGGCCATGATGACACCCCCCGCCTACCACACATAAGAAAGCCCCGCCTTGCGAGCGGGGCTTTGTCTACTCTTGTCAAACCAGCGACGCTAGTCGCGACCCGACATGATGGCCAGCAGGAACTGGAACATGTTCACAAAGTCCAGGTAAAGGCTGAGCGCACCAAAGGTTGTGGCAACCGCCATGGCCCGGGCATTGCCGGCAATCTGGAAATACATGTTCTTCAGGCGCTGGGTGTCATATGCGGTCAGGCCAGCAAACACCAGAAGGCCGACTACCGAGATCACCATGTGCATCATGCTCGACTGGAAGATCAGCATGTTCAGGATTGACGCGACGATGATGCCAACGACGCCCATGATCAGGAAAACGCCCCAACCGGACATGTCGCGCTTTGTGGTATACCCGTAGAGCGACAGGCCACCGAACGCGATGGCCGTTGTCAGGAAGGCCTTCGACACGATCAGCATGCCGTCCGGCTGGCGGGCATAGACATACACGATGGCGCCCATGCCGACACCGATCAGGGAGACGACCGACCAATAAACAAGGTTCGCCGCTGTGGGCGACGGGTTCTTCATGACGAAGCCTGACAGAAGCAGGATCGCCAATGGAGCAAACATGATGACAAGACCGATTGGTGGGGTCAGGAGGGTCAGTGTGACGCTTTCCGGCACCAGCGCGCCAAAGGCATAAGCCAATGCTGCGGTCAGCAGCAGGCCAAGCGCCATCTTGTTGTAGACGCCCAGCATGAAGCTGCGCAGACCTTCATTGACCGACATGTCCATCGTCTGGCCCGATGGCCCCGGCGAATAGGCACGATTGAAGTCATTCATAGGTGCAATACCCTTTCTGGTTGAAAGGCGGGGATTTATCACCCGCCAAACTGATTTCGAATATGGTGCTGACAGTTAAGTTTAGCAAGTTAAACCAGCGGTAAATGCGACCGCCTCCGTTCGCAATGCCTGCAGGCGATCAGGCATCTGAGCCTATGTCGAATTAGCAGAACCTGCCATGAATCCTGACCTCCGGCGCGATGTGTTGTCCTGAAAACTCATTTGGGAGAAGGATCAGGCCCTTTCCTGCTGCAATCAGACAGGTCTTATGGATTGACTTGAAATTACCCAAGGTTAATTTTCGTGTTCTGGCGTAATTCCAACAGTGGGGACGCCAAGAATGAAGGGGACAAAAATGGCAGACGCATCTGAATATGCCGAAAACATCAAGAAATATGCGAAAGGCTACAATCAGGCCGCAGCAGAAAAGATCGTGGGACGACTGGGGATTGCCTTGCGCAATCGGGACAGTTCCATTGTCGCCTGCAGCGATTCTGTTGAACTTGATCGCATTC
This sequence comes from Hyphomonas sp. UBA3195, assembly GCF_002366485.1. Classification (NCBI taxonomy): domain Bacteria; kingdom Pseudomonadati; phylum Pseudomonadota; class Alphaproteobacteria; order Hyphomonadales; family Hyphomonadaceae; genus Hyphomonas; species Hyphomonas sp. UBA3195. Next base: position 3,518 of record NZ_DEXB01000016.1, on the reverse strand, counting down.
GCGAGAAGTGGTGCCGCGGCAAGCTGGGTCTGCCGCACACTCAAGGCGAGCTGGACGCAGCCATCAAGGCAGTTTGCGACCAGATGAGCGCCGAAGGTGGCTCAAAGTCACGCGTGACGTTCTACTATTTGCTGGCAGAACACTTCGGTAAGCTGGACGCACTCGCCAGCTGAACTGGGCGAAAAGCAAAAGTTTCTGAAAACCCGGTCGCTGTACCGGGTTTTCTTTTGCTTCGGAAACCTGTTCAACCGGTCCATGTATCGCTTGTTTGCCGCCCTCCCTGTTCCGGAAGAAATTCATCCGGGCCTGATCCAGACGCAAACCGGCCTGTCCGGTGCCCGTTGGCGACCGCCCCGGAATTTTCATATTACATTACGTTTCTTTGGAGACGTCTCACACGCCGACGCTCGCGACCTCGACGAATTGCTTGTCGAGATATCCTGTGCGCCGTTCGAGGTGTCATTGGAAGGCATGGGATGGTTCGGCCGGCGGGAACCTTCCGCCGTCTGGGCACGAGTGCGCGAGAGCGATGCCTTGCGTGCGCTGTCCGCGCAATGCGAACGCGCCGCCCGTCGCCTGGGCCTTGCGCCGGACCGGCGCCCGTTCACGCCGCACGTTACCCTCGCCTACCTGCACGGCACTCTGCTCGACGAAGCCGCGGCATGGGTCGAACGCCATCATGCCTATCGCAGCACTGTGTTCTGGGCCGAGGGCTTCCATCTGTACTCGAGCCATTTGGGCGATGGACCCAGCCGCTATGTGGCTGAGGCCGACTATGTGCTGGGTTGACCGGCTGCTGGCCTAATAGGTCACCGACATCTGGAAGAACTGCTGCCAGTCGCGGTTGTCTTCATCATACGGCGTACGGGTGAGAGGCTTGGCAAGTTCGATTCCTGCCGATAGTCGGTCAAGAATGTTGATCCGCAATCCCAGCGCAGCGGACTCCATGTCCTTCTGTCGGACCCCGGTCGGCGTGTCATTCCAGACCATCGCGGCGTCGTATGAAACATAGCCTTGCGCAAACGAGATCAGATCGCTCTCAGGCGAAAAGCCTGCGCGCAATTCCAACAGGCCAGCGATGCCCTCATCACCGGATATTTCACCATAGCCGTACCCGCGTCCCATTACCGATCCGCCCACAGAGAATTCCTCTGCGGACAACAATGGCCCATCGGAAACCTGCCCCGACAGCAAAGCGTAGATGCCAAAATACTTCCCAATGTCGTGATAGTAGGATGTCTTTGCGTAGAGCTTGGTAAAACTCGCGTCTGCATCGTAGCGGGATCGGAACTCAACGGACTCGCCAGACGCGCCGAGAATGTCCAACCCGGATGAGAGTTCGACGAAAAAGTAGGTTTTTGATCCATCATCCGTCTGGAGACCGCGAAGCGCCACACGTGCAACTCGCAATTCGTCTCGATACCCGCCCCCTGACGTCCAGTCATTCTCCAAATGTGCCGCGTCGAATTGCACGCTCGCATACAAACGGTGCGTCCGCCGCTGAATGAGGGGACGCTCATACTTCATCCAGAGTGACAGGGACTCTCCGCCAATTTCGGGACTGTTCGGATTGTGCCCGTCCTGCGACAAAGCCGTTGCGGCCCCAAAAAGCAGGCTGTCGCCCGGCTGGAACGAGTAGCGATAATTGGCGCTCACCCTGGCATACTCGCCCGGGTCAACGGGCGTTGTGAACACGTTCAGCCGGAATTGGTCGCGATCTGCGAGGACGGAGTTGAACGCCACTCCTCCATATGCCTGCAATGGGCCAACGCGTTCAGACCCCCGATTGCTCAGCCCTGCATAGCCTTCCACCGGATCGAAATCTGTCGTCAGCACCAATTCGTGGCGGGAAGGATCCTCCGGGTCGGGCCGGATACGCGAGGTGACAGACATGCCTCGGATCGCCTTGATCCGGGCCAGTCGACGGTCAAGGTCTGGGAGATGCGCAATCGGTGCGTCGGTGAAGCCCTTCATGATGGGCGACGCCAGGTCAGTACGTGTGCCATCGAACTCAACCTGTGAGATGTGACCTTCAATGACCGTGATCGTGGCGATGCCCGCCTCGAGCGCCTGCCGGTCAACCACCGCTTGCGACAGGAAGTAGCCTTCGTCCCGGTAGGCCTGGGTAATACGATCCGCGATGATCACCAGATCTGACATTTGAGTCGGCTTGGCCAACTGCTTGTCGTAAGAAAATGACAGTTGCTCAGGCGAAATCGTTACTGCACCGACGACCGATACACCCAGAAGAGTGAAGCATCCTTCGTCGCCAAGCTGACATGATGGCGCAACTTTTTCCGGACTTTCGAGACGCCCCCGCAGCAAGCTCGACAACGCGTGTGCTGGACTGGCCATTACAGATGATACCGTTATCATCGACGCAACTGCGAGCAGGCGAAAGCGAAGATTTTTCGTGCGCGCAGCTCGCAAGACCGTGTTCCATTTATTAGAGTATGAGACTCGTTCCTATTCGGAATTTGTGAATGCCATCTTAAATACCTGCGTTTCATATTAACTCGGTATTTAGAGCCGTGATGTCTAATAATACCCTGATATATATGGGGTTTATATAAGATGTTTCGATTTCTGGTTGCCAGTATTCTCAGCGCGTGCCTAGCGGCAAGTTTTCAGTTCGCGTGTGCGGATTCAGACTCCTGGCAACTCGCGGAAAGTCATGGTGTCGTTCGCGTCATGGTGCCTGGAACGGCTATCGCCAAGGCGCGGTCGGGCATGGAGCTTCCCACCGGAACATTGGTCACGACCGGCAAGACAGGCACGGCCACACTCGTACGAAATGACCAGCGCATCAATATCGCCTCCGAGAGCCGGCTGGTCCTGTCGGAAAACTCCGACGCAATGACCCGTATCCGTCAGGATGCTGGTTCAGCTGCATATGAAGTCGATCGCCGCAAGTCGAAACACTTTCGCGTTGACACTGCGCTCATCGCAGCTGTGGTGAAGGGTACGGTCTTCACGGTCTCAGCCAGCCCGGAAGCCGGTAGGGTACACGTGTCAAATGGCTTGGTAGAAGTGCGCTCGCAAGGCGCAGGTAACTCTGTAGACGTACACCCCGGCGAAACGGCGTCCATCGTTCGCAGTGCGCCTGACGAAATCACCGTGCGTGGTCCGAAGGACGCATCCAACGGTGTCGAAGGCTTGAATGTACCTCCAATCGATTACGCAGAAGCCTCGGAAAACCTGCTTGAGCCTGTCGAAGCTGGCGTCGAAGCCGCGCAAGACCGGTCGAATGGCAATCAGGGGCTCGGAAACTCTGTGGCGAACACCGCTTCTGAGGGGAGTTCAGACGAGCACGCTGGCGGACCGAATGCCAACGCGGCAGCCGCAGCCTTCGCCGCCGCAACCAATGCTCGGAATGCCAGCCTGAATGGAAATGGCGCTGATAAAGGGAACGGGAATGGCAATGGAAACGGTGCCGAGAACGGAAACGGCAATGGTAACGGAAACGGTGCCGAGAACGGAAACGGCAATGGTAACGGAAACGGTGCCGAGAACGGAAA
>NZ_DEXB01000028.1:88207-186006 GCF_002366485.1 Hyphomonas sp. UBA3195 | reverse complement strand
TCGCGCAGGTCTTCGCCCGCAATCTGGGTGCCGTCCGGCAGGATCAGGGCTTCACCGCTCGTGCCTTCGTCGATCAGGTAGGAATCCAGCTCGGCATCATCCTTGAGATAGCGTTCCGAACGGCCGCGCGTCACCTTGTAGAGCGGTGGCTGGGCGATGTAGAGATAGCCCTTCTCGATCAGCTCCGGCATCTGACGATAGAAGAAGGTCAGCAGCAGGGTGCGAATGTGCGCGCCGTCGACATCAGCATCGGTCATGATGATGATCTTGTGATAGCGCAGTTTCTCGATGTTGAACTCATCCCGGCCAATGCCCGCGCCGAGCGCCATGATCAGTGTGCCGACCTGGTCAGATGACAGCATTTTGTCAAAGCGGGCGCGTTCCACGTTCAGGATCTTGCCGCGCAGGGGCAGGATGGCCTGGTTGTCACGGCTGCGGCCCTGCTTGGCGGAGCCACCAGCAGAATCACCCTCGACGATGAAGAGTTCGGATTTTGCCGGGTCTTTTTCCTGACAGTCGGCCAGCTTGCCGGGCAGGGAGGTGATGTCGAGCGCAGACTTGCGGCGGGTCAGCTCGCGCGCCTTGCGGGCGGCCTCGCGCGCAGCCGCTGCCTCGACGATCTTCATCATGATTTCCTGAGCTTCCTTCGGATGCTCCTCGAACCATTCTGCCAGTTTCTCGCCCATCAGGCTCTCGACGACCGGGCGGACCTCGGAGGAGACCAGCTTGTCTTTCGTCTGCGAGCTGAATTTCGGGTCCGGCACTTTCACGCTGAGCACGCAGGTCAGGCCTTCGCGCGCATCATCGCCGGAAATCTCGACCTTGGACTTCTTGGCGATGCCGGTTTCGTTGGCGTATTTGTTGATCAGGCGGGTCAGCGCGCCGCGGAAGCCGGCAAGGTGGGTGCCGCCATCGCGCTGGGGGATGTTGTTGGTGAAGCAGAGCACGTTCTCGTGGTAGCTGTCATTCCATTCCATCGCGACCTCGACCGTGATGCCGTCCTTCTCGCCAATGGCGTAGACGGGTTCGGGGATCAGCTTGGACTTGGTCTTGTCGAGATGCTCGACGAAGGCCTTCACGCCGCCCTCATACATCAGGTCGATTTCGTAAGGCTCTGCGTCGCGCTCGTCGCGGAAGATGATGTGGACGCCGCTGTTCAGGAAGGCCAGCTCGCGCAGGCGGTGCTCCAGCGTCTTGCGGTCGTAATCGGTCATCGTGAACGTGCTGGCAGAGGCCAGGAAGCGCACCGCCGTGCCGGTATAGGGCTTGCCCTTGTCGGTCATCGGGGAGGGGCCACGCGTGACCAGCGGGGCCTCGACGCGGCCGCCTTCGACAAAGCGCACCCAGTGTTCATTGCCTTCGCGGTGGATGGTCAGTTCCAGCCAGTCCGACAGCGCGTTCACAACCGACACGCCGACGCCGTGCAGGCCGCCGGAAACCTTGTAGGAGTTCTGGTCGAACTTCCCGCCCGCATGCAGCTGGGTCATGATGACTTCGGCGGCTGAGGCGCCCTCTGTGGGGTGCATGCCAACGGGGATGCCGCGGCCATTATCGGTGATTTCAGCCGAGCCGTCGGGGAAGAGGGTGACCGTGACGCGGTCTGCATGGCCAGCAAGCGCTTCATCGATGGCGTTGTCCACGACCTCGTAGATCATGTGGTGGAGGCCCGAACCGTCATCGGTGTCACCGATATACATGCCGGGGCGTTTGCGGACCGCTTCGAGGCCCTTCAGGACCTTGATCGAGCCAGCGCCATATTCCGGATTTTCAGCTTGCGTGCTTTCGGCCATTTAGGCGTCCTCATCGATTCGTAAATTCACCTTTGTTTATAGGGGGTTTGGGGGGTAAAGGCCACAGATGGGGAGGGGATTTTGCAGCCGCAAAAAGCCTGTAAATACAGGGTGTTGCAGGGGCGTTCGATGGGCAGGGCTTCCGCCTGCGGAAGACCGGGTCAGAAAACCGTCAAAAAGGCCCGGAATCAGGGGCGATTCCGGGCCTTTTGGCAGACATTTCAGAGGATGAAACTTATCTGGATCAGTCCTGAAACACTGGTTTGCGCTTTTGCATGAAGGCGGCGGCGGCTTCGGCGAAGTCCGGGGATTTGAGCTGTTCGGCAAAGGCTTTGCCTTCGGCTTCCATGCGGTCCTTCACGGCGTCGCGATTCATGCGGATCAGCGCCTTGGAGCGGCGAATGGCGGTCGGGGCGGCAATGGCGATGCGCTCGGCCGTGGCAAGCGCGGCCGACATCAGGCCCGTGTCCGGCTCGACGCGCGAGACGAGGCCGCAATCGAGCGCCTCCTGGGCCGACAGGATGCGGCCGGCGAGCAGGATGTCATTGGCCATGGAATTGCCCACAGACAGCGGCAGCAGCAGCGAGGAGCCTGCCTCCGGCACGAGGCCAAGCGCGGTAAAGGGCGCGCGGAAATTGGCGCTCTCTGCCGCATAGGCGATGTCGCAATGCAGCAGCATGGTCAGGCCAACGCCCACGGCGGGGCCGTTGACGGCAGCGATCAGCGGCGTCTCGGCGTCGCGGATACCATTCAGGAAGCGTGTAACCGGCGGTTCGCCAGAGGAGCGCTCGGAATCGGAGGCAAAGTCGGTCAGGTCGTTGCCCGCGGTGAACATGTCGCCTTCGCCGGTGATGATGATGGCGCGGATGGCCTTGTCATCATTGGCAGCGTTGATGGCATCGGCCAGCGCGCCATACATGGCCTGGGTGAGCGCATTCTTGCGCTCGGGCCGGTTGATGGTGAGCGTCAGGACGCGATTTTCGAGGCTCTGGGTGATGTGGTCAGTCATGGGGCGCTCCGCTTCGGGTTTCCTGCAGGGGTGTGCGGGGTCCGGGGCGGAGCGTCAATCTCTGACCGTGCGGGAGTGTCAGTCCCGGGGCTTTTTCGGGCCCTTCTTGAAGGGTTTCTTGCCACCCTGCGGCTTGGGACGCTTATAGGTCTTGTCGCCGCCGGTGGGTTTGCCTTTGCCATGGGCGTGCGGCTTGTCCTTGCGGGGCTTGCCGGCGGGGCGGTCGTCCTGGATGTAGTCGGTCAGCGGGTCGAAGGCCTTTTCCGGCGCAGCGGCGGCGGACTTTGGCTTCTTGTTCAGGTGCGGCTTGCGTGGCGGCTTGCCGGGCGTGCGCTCACGCGACGGAGCGTAATCCTGGCGCGGCGGCTGGGCAGGCGGCGGGCCGTCCAGCGCAAAGGCGCGCAGGCCTTTTTCCAGCATCCCATCATTGCCGATCACTTCGAACAGGCGTTTGGCGGCGTCGGGCTTCAGCTCGACATGCGTGTCGGCCGGATTGATGCGGATCGCGCCAATATCGTCACGGCCAAGGCCCCCGGCCTTGCACAGCATGGGCAACAGCCAGCGCGGCTCGGCGTTTTTCTTGCGACCGACATTGATGCCGATCCATGTTGCGTCGTCGAAGCCCTTGCGGTCCTGACGCTCGCGCTTTTCGCGGGGCGGGCGGTCGTCGCGGTCACGCCGGTCTCCGCGTTCGTTGCGGTCACGGGACGGGGCGCGGTCATCGACATCGCGCAGGTCTTCTGGCGCGGTGCGCCCGGCGCGGTGGCGGCGCACGAAGGCGGCGGCAACCTGTTCGGCGCCATATGTGTCGATCAGCGTGCGGGCGAGTTCGGCCTCATTGGCGCTGGAATCTTCGGTGAAGATCGGGTCGGCCATCAGGCGCGCATCATCCAGCGCATTGATTTCGTCCGCAGACGGCGGTTTGCCCCAGCTCGCTTCGATCTTGGCATCGCGCAACAGGCGCTCGACGCGGCGGCGGGCACGCGGGGCGACCAGCAGGGCGCTGACGCCCTTGCGACCAGCCCGGCCGGTGCGGCCCGAACGGTGGAGCAGGGTGGCCGGATCGCGCGGCAGGTCCGCATGGATGACGAGGCCGAGGTTCTGCAGATCAAGGCCGCGGGCGGCGACGTCTGTGGCGATACAGACGCGGGCACGGCCATCGCGCAAGGCCTGAAGCGCGTTGCCGCGTTCCTTCTGGCTCAGCTCACCCGACAGGGCGACCACCGGGAAGCCGCGATTGCCCATGCGGCTGATCAGCTTGTTGACGGCGGCGCGCGTCGTGCAGAACACAATGGCGGTCTCGCTGTCGGAATGGCGGACAATGTTGACGATGGCGTTCTCTTCGTCGCCGGGGGCGACGAGCAGGGCGCGGTATTCAATATCGACATGCTGTTGCTGTTCGGCAGCCGTGGTGATGCGCATCGCATCCTTCTGGTAGCGCGCAGCAAGGGCGGCGATGCCTTTTGGCACGGTGGCCGAGAACATCAGCGTGCGGCGGGTTTCCGGCGTGCCTTCGAGAATGTGTTCGAGTTCCTCGCGGAAGCCCATGTCGAGCATTTCGTCGGCCTCGTCCAGCACGACAACGCGGACGTTCGAGGCATCCAGCGAGCCGCGACGGATATGGTCTGACAGGCGGCCGGGTGTGCCGACGACGATGTGCGCACCGCGGGCAAGCGTGCGGCGCTCCTCGCGCATGTCCATGCCGCCGACGCAGGTGGCCATGCGGGCGCCGGACTTGGCGTAGAGCCATTCCAGTTCGCGGGCGACCTGTTGGGCAAGTTCGCGGGTTGGCGCGACGATGACGGCCAGCGGCGTATCGGATTTCTCGAAGCGGTCTGCCCCGGCGAGCAGGTCGCCAGCCATGGCGAGGCCGAAAGCAACGGTCTTGCCGGAGCCGGTCTGGGCGGAGACGAGGAGGTCCTTGCCGTCGAGTTCTGCTTCAATGACAGAGGACTGGACGGGGGTGAGCGTCTCGTAGCCACGCTGTGCGAGGGCCTCGGCGAGCGCCGATGGGATAGAAGGGGTATCGGTCATTTGGTAGGGCTTTCTGGGGCGCTGGCGCAGCTTTCATGCGCGCCGCGGGAAGATTTTGCCCCGTATGGCACGTTTTTGCAGTCGGCGCCATAAAGGGTGCGCATGTGAGGGCAAGCCTCAAATATCCGTATCCCCGGCGCATGCCGGGGTCTCATGCGGGTCCTGCTGGAAGCCAGCCGCGGGAGGCTCCGGCATGCGCCGGAGACACGGGGTGAAGTTAACCTTTCACGTCGAGCCGTTCGAGGCCGCGGAAGAAGGGCAGCGCGCGCCAGACGAGGTCTTGCGGGGGCAGGGACAGGTCTGGATAGCGCGCGAAGAGTTTTTCGAAGACACGCCGGGCCTCCATGCGGGCAAGCGGCGCGCCGATGCAGATGTGGGGGCCGCCCCCAAAGGCGACATGGCTGGCGCGCTTTTGCATGATGTCGAAGCGTTCCGAGCTCTCGAACATGGTCTCGTCGCGATTGGCCGAGGCCAGCGAGCAGAAGACGACCTGACGCGCTTTCATCGGACAGCCGGCAACCGTCCTGTCGGCCTCAACGATCCGGGATGTCGCCGAGACGGGGGCCTCGAAGCGCAGGACTTCCTCCACCGCCTGTCCGGCAAGGGCGGGATTGGATTTCAGTGCGGCGAGTTGCTCAGGATGGTTCAGGAACAACCAGACGCCATTTCCGATCAGGTCGGTCGTGGTGAGGTTGCCGCCGACCAGCAGCGCGCCGAGATTGATGCGAATTTCATCATCCGACAGCGGAGCGTCACCGCTGGCCTGCAGCTGGACCATGTCGGTGATGAGGTCATCGCCCGGCACTTTACGGCGGGCTTCCATCAATTCGGTGAAATAGGCGTCCAGCGCGTGGCTGCCTTGTTCCATCCGGGCGGTTTCTTCAGGTGTCCGCACGGGGTTCAGGCTGAGGATCACGTCCTCTGACCATTGCCGGAAATCCGGCAGGCGGTCTTCATCCACGCCGAGGATGCGTGCGATGACAAGGACCGGAATCGGCACGGCAATCTCTGACATCAGATCGAAGGTGCCGGACGCGGGCGCGGCGTTGATCGTGTCGTCGATGATGGCCTCGATCTGGGGCTTCATCTTCTGGATGCGCGTGTAGAATGCCTTGGCCAGCGGAGGCCGCACGCGGGCATGGTCCGGATCATCAAGAAAGAGGATGGAGGTGCGTCGGGGCTGGTCATCATCCTCGATCAGCTGGCGAGAGATCGAGCCTTGCTCGGCATTCAACGGGTGACGGACAAAGCTGCGATCATTCACTGTTTCGCGAATGTCGGAATAGCGCGTCAGGAACCAGGTCTTGGCCATCTCGTCGCGCAGGACAGGGCAATTGTGGCGCAGGGCCTCCAGTGGGGGGTGGGGATCGTTGCGGGCGTCGGGCGAGAAAGCCGTCACTTCCAGCACGGATTGTGGCACGCGCGGCGTGCCCGGATCATCGGCCATGTTTTCCTCCCTGTCCGGTCTTTGCGCCGGATCATATGAACGAAGCCTATCATGGATTTGCGCTGAAATCGTGGGTGAACCTGCGGGAAGGCGTTGAGGGCCAGGAGGCTCGGATGTCTATTTTCCCCTTGAATGTCGTAGGGAGAGCGCAGGCTAAATGATTCTGTAACCCCTTGTCGCTTGCCTTGACGCGCAACTGCGTCAACTTCAGTGACGGCCTTACGGAGCTTGTAATGACTCAACTCGTCAGCGATCACATCCTGGAAGATACCGGCGCGGACATGCCGGTACACGCCAGCGCATATCCCATGCTGGAAACCGACTTCGAGCTTTGGAATCCCAATTCCTGGACGCGGGGCCACCCTCATGACCTGTATGCGCGAATGCGCAGCGAGGCGCCGGTCATGTGGTCGAAAATGGGCCGGGGCGGCAGCGGTTTCTGGTCGGTTACGAGATATGAAGACATCAAGACAGTCGAGTTGAACCCGGCAATCTTTTCGTCCGAGCGGGGCGGTATCAATATGGCCGTGCCACCGCGTGAGCATTGGCGGCCCGAAGTCCTGATCCGCGCGGCGATGGACAATCTGATTTCGATGGACGAGCCGCGCCACATGCAGATGCGGATCCAGCAAAAAGACTTCTTCATTCCGGCCTATGTCAAAGAGCTGCGTGAGAAGGTCAGCGTGAAGGTCGAGTCGCTGCTCGATGATCTGGAGGCGAACGGGCCTGAGCTGGATTTCGTCAAATTCTTCTCCAACCAGTTGCCGCTCTATACGCTGTGCGAAATGCTGGGCGTGGACGAGGAAGACCGCCAGAAAATCGTCTACTGGATGCACTATCTGGAAATGGCGAGCCAGTTCATGACGAACCCGTTCCGGACCTTCCTCAGCGAGCCGCTGTTTCCGCTACGGTTCAAGAAAGTGGTCGAAGAGATGTTTGCCTATGGCGCACGTGTCATGGCCGACCGCCGGGCCAATCCGCGCCATGACCTGTTGACCATGATCGCGCATTCAAAGCTGGATGATGAACAATTGCCGCAGGAATACCTGGATGGCTCCTGGTTGTTGATCATCTTCGCCGGCAATGACACGACGCGGAACTCGCTGTCGGGTACGATCAAGCTGATGACCGAATGGCCGGACCAGCGCGCAATGGTGCTGGACGATCCGTCTCTCATTCCGCGCATGTCGGAAGAAGCCTTGCGCATGGTTTCACCGGTGAAGCATATGCGCCGCACCGCGCTGGAAGAGACAGAACTCAACGGCCAGCTCATCGCCAAGGATGAGAAAGTCGTCATGTGGTATGGTGCAGGCAATCGCGACCCGGAAGTCTTTCCGGACCCGGACAGGTTCGACATGATGCGTGACAATGTCGACAAGCATATCGCCTTTGGCCACGGCATCCATAAATGCCTCGGTTCGCGCGTGGCACAGATGCAGCTGCGTGTTGCCTATGAGCAGATCTTCCAGCGTTTCCCGAACATCGAGTTCACCGGCGACATCAAATACGGGCCGAACGCGCTCGTCCATGCGATCTCGAAGTTGAAAGTGAATCTCTACGGCAAGGGCAATTCGCGACCGACCAAGGTGCAGGTCAAGGCGATGGAGACGGCCTAGGCGGCCTGCGCCTTGAAGGCTTTGTGTTCCGGTTCGATCAGGCCGAGTTTCCAGTAGGAGCTGACATAAGTCAGGTCTTTCCGGGTCGGCTTCTGTTTGCGAAAATAAGTGCGTAGCGCGCCTGCGAGGGCGAATTCGCCGGCAACGAAGACGCTTGGCTCCCCGCGGCGCCAGTCGAGGGTCTGCACCGCCTGTATCAGCGCTTCGCTGGGTGCGTGCGGGTCTGATTTGATGATCCAATGCACACGGATACCCGTTGGTGTGCGGATAGGTTGCCGGTCCTCGTCGCTGGGGATTTCGAAGAATGCGTCACCGATGGCATCAGAGGGGAGCGCTTCGAGTTCAACGGCAGCGGCGGGGATGGAGGACAGGTCTGCAACAAAGAGGTGCCAGTCTGCTCCCTCGGTGCCGAATTTGAGCGTGCCGGGACGGGAGATCAGGATGCGGTTGCCGGGGGCGGCGTGTCTGGCCCACGGTCCGGCAATGCCGTCATCGCCATGCACAACGAAATCAATGTCGAACTCATGCTCGGCCGGCCGGACATGGCGCAGTGTATAGGTGCGCATCCGTGTCTTGAAGGAGGCCGGATCGAAAGCGGGCGGTCCGGCCTCTCCCGGTGTGGGAGCAATGACTTTCAAATATGCGCCTGGCGCGCCGGTCACGAAATCTGCCGCAAATTCGGATTGGAAGGTCAGGCGGACCATGTGCGGGGATAGCTGCTGGGTGCGCAGGACAATGGCTTCGGCGAAATTCGGTGTGGACATGAGTGGCATACCTGCATTGAGAATTATTCTCATTATCAGATAACAATTCTGCTGACGGGATCAACCGTCAGGTCGGCAATTGGCCTGGCATCACACTTATGTGCCGGAAGGCAGGGCGCGGGGGATGCAGCTGGCGGTAGCTTGCGCAAGCAGGGTGCCGTCTTCGCGGGTCAGCTCGCCGCGCGTGAAGAGGGCTGCGCGGCCCCGGCGGACACATTCGCCGCGCCCGAGAAGGCGCTCGCCAATCGGCACCGGGCGGAGATAGCTGGTCGTCATCTGCAGGGTCGGGGACATGGCCGGACCATCCTGCGCGATTGAGCCGGCAAGGCTCATCACTTCATCCAGCATGGCCGAGACGAAGCCGCCCTGCGCGTCGCCGCCGGGATTGGTGGCGTGTTCGGGCAGAGTGAAAGCGGCCTCAACCCAGCCGGCGTCGGGATCGAAAGCGATGAGTTCAAAGCCCAGAAAGGCGGTTGCCTTGGGCGGCGTCTTGTTGGTCAGGAGATCCTGCCAGAAAGCGCGCTTGTCAAACGTCATCAGCCGAGCCGCTTGAACAGCATGGGAATGGCGGTGGCAGTGGCCTTGGCGACGAGTTGGCCGTCCGCGTCAAAGCATTCCGCTTCCATGAAGGCGGCCGATTTGCCGAGTTTCAGGATACGGGCCTCCACGCTGGCCTTGCCTGGCATCAGGCGGCGTAGATAGCTGGTCTTCATTTCGAGCGTCGGCGCGGTCATCGTGATGTTGGAAGCAATGATGACGCAGGTGCTCATCGCCTCGTCCATCATGGCGGAGATGAAGCCGCCCTGAACCGCACCGGTCGGGTTAGCAAAGCTGGGGGAGACGTCGAAATCCATTCGGATGCGCTGAGCGTCCTGCTCGACTTCAGCCAAGCGCATACCGAGCGTATCGGAGCAGGGTGGGCGCTTCTTGGAATTCTGGAAACGCGCGAGCATGTCGGCGTCCGAGGCGCGGGGTTTTTCGGTATCTGCCATCAGGTCGGGCGCGGCCTATTTCCGGCGGAAAGCGTCGAGATTTACGACCGTACCGGGCTCTTCCTCGGCCTCGACGGGCGGCACATCCGCGGCAGTGGCTTCCCCCGCTGGCGAAATGACCGACGCGTCCTTGTCCGGCGATTCGAAGGTCAGTCCGAAGTTTACAGACGGGTCAACGAAACGCGTGATCGCGGCATAAGGAATGTGCAGGTGCTGTGGCACGCCCGAGAATTTCAGGATGATCTCGAAATGGCTGTCTTCGACTTCCAGGTCCCAATACTGGTGCTGGATAACGATGGTCATTTCTTCTGGGAACCGTTCGACAAGGTAATCAGCAATCTTCACACCCGGCGCCTTGGTGCGAAAGGTGAGATAGAAGTGATGATCACCCGGCAGGCCATTTGAGTTGTAGCCCTTGCGCAGGGCTTCGCGGACAACACCGCGCATGGCAGCCTGGGTGAGCGCTTCGTAGCCGATATAGTCCGTCATAGGCGCGCGAGTTCCCGGTTTGGTATGGTTGAACCTGTGATTCATACAGTAAGGTCGGGAAAAGAGGCCCGCAACGGCCTTCGCACAAGGGGCGAGCAAAAAATTGCTGCTCGCTTGTTAGCCGCTGTGACTAACCCCTTGTGGTCATGGCGATCTTTTCCGCCATGGCGCCTCGATATTTCCTGTTAGTAATTTGCAGGCGGGTCGCTGGCCGGGAACGACTCGTCGAGTTCCTCGTCCACTTCGTCCCACTCTTCGGGCGGGTGTTCCATGTTTTCTGCACCCGCCGGACGGACCGTCTTGTGATGGGTCGGTTCATCCTGATTGTCTGTCTCTGGATCGGGCTTGCGGGTTTTGGGATCAGTTTGCTCGGTCATGTGAATCTCCTTCGTGCCGGATCAACGCATTTGGCGGCGTTCGGTTGCGTTGGGAGGCAATCTCTCTAGGCTGCTGGCGACAGACCAGAAGACTGGCAACAGGGGAGGACAGGCTGAATGATCATGCAGATGCCGGAGACGGGACGCGACTGGAACGATGTGCGCGCAGAAATGGTTGCGCGCGGCGGGGGCGATGCGCAATGGCGCGACGGACGCACAGCGGTTTATGTCTTCAATGCCGGGCCGGAAATTTCAGCAGTCCAGCATGATGCCTATGGGCTCTACATGGCGGAGAACGGTCTGGGGCCGCTGGCCTTTCCAAGCCTCGCGCAGATGGAAAAGGAAGTCATCGGCATGGGGTTGGGCTTGCTCCATGGGCCGGACGGATCCACCGGGGCGATGACATCCGGCGGGACCGACTCGATCACGATGGCGATGAAGACAGCCCGCGACTATGCCCGGTCGCTGGGCAAGCCGCGCGAAGGCCAGAATGTCGTGCTGCCGCAATCGGCACATCTGGCGTTCGACAAGGCGGCGCATTTGATGGACATCGAAATCCGCCGCGTGCCGCTGAAGACGGATGGGTCTTATGAGGCCGATCCGGTTGCCATGGGTGACGCGGTGGATGCAGCCACCATCATGATGGTCGGTTCGGCGCCAAACTTCCCGCACGGCATTATCGACCCGATTGCGGCACTGGGCGAGGTGGCCGCGAAGCACGGTGTCTGGCTGCATGTCGATGCTTGTGTGGGCGGATATTTCGCGCCGTTCGCGCGGATGAATGGCGTGCCGGTGCCAGCCTTTGATTTCGAAGTGCCAGCGGTTCAGTCGATGAGCGCCGACCTTCACAAATATGGCTATTGCGCCAAAGGCGCCTCCACGGTGCTGTTCCGGAGTGAGGAGCTTTACGCCCACATGCCGTTCGACATGGCGGGCTGGAGCGGCGCGCCGATGAAGACGCCGACGCTGGCGGGCACGCGGCCGGGCGGGGCGATCTCCGCGGCCTGGGGCGTGATGAACACGCTGGGTGTCGAAGGGTACAAGCGGTTGCAGGGGCAGGTCTGTGCGACGCGGGAGCGAATGGAAGACGGCGTGAAGCGGCTCGGTTTCGAGATTGTCGGAAATCCGATGCTGGGCCTGATGGCCTTTCACCATCCCGATGCCCATGCCTTCGCGATTTATGGCGAGATTTTCAGGCGTGGCTGGTTCACATCGGTCACGAAAGAGCCGCCGAGCCTGCACCTGATGCTGAGCCCCAAACATGCCGATGTGGCCGACGCCTATCTCGCAGACCTCGAAGCCAGCGTGAAAGCGGTGCAGGCTGGCAAGGCCGGTGAAAAGGTTGAAGCGCGCTATAGCTGACAGGTCAGAACGCCAGGGAGGGCGGATAATGGAAACCAAGGGCAGAACGGCGGTCATCACGGGCGGTGCAAGCGGCATCGGCGCGGCGTTGGCCGAAGCGATGGTGGCCGATGGCGGTCGCGTCGTGATTGTGGACATCAACAAGGATGCGGCCGAGGCACATGCGGCCAGACTCGGCGATGCCGCGCTGGCCATCGCCTGCAATGTTGCCGCTGTGGCGGGGGTCGAGGCCATGGCCGGCGAGGCCTGGAACTGGCTGGGCGGAGTGGATCTGGTGTTCGCCAATGCTGGGGTCAGCGTGGCGCGGCCGCTGATGAAGGCCAGCGAGGCGGAGTTCGACGTAACGATGGGCGTCAACCTCAAAGGCGTCTGGGCGACAGCCAGGGCGTTTGCCGCACGCATGATCGATGCGGACCATGCCGGGCATCTCTGCCTGACCGCGTCGGAACACGCGCTGGGCCTGCAGCATCCGGGCAATGGGTTTTACACGGCGTCAAAGCATGGCGTACTGGCGCTGGGCGATGTGTTCCGCGCCGAATTGCCAGAGTCGATTGGTGTCAGCGTGCTGTGCCCCGGCCTGACGGCAACGCACATGCCGGATACAAGCCCCGCTGCGACGGGTATGTCGGCAGATGAGCGCCGCAGCGACATGGCCCGCGCCGTGATGGCCGAAGGCAAACCGCCTCTCGAGGTCGCGCGACATACGTTGGACGAGATTGCGCGCGGCACATTCCTGATCGTGCCGGAGCCATCGGCCTGGCTGGCGGCGGAAAAACGCGCAGATGAAGTACAAGACGAATTCGCCCGGCAGGCACCGATGGGGCCGGACGCGATGAAGTATCATGTCGGCGCGGTGGTCGAGCGGCTGATGAAGAAGACAGGTCCCGGTTTGATGTGATCCAATTGTGATCCGGACCGCTCGGCTTTTTCCTTGACCGGTTTGGCGGCCTGCGGTTTTCTTGAGATAGCGCTAACAGAAGACTGTGGCCTTCAGGGAGATTGTCATGACCGAATTCACGCATTCACGCAGGCGTTTCATGGTGCTGAGCAGCGCCACGCTGGCAGCAGCGCCATGGCTGGCAAGTTGCGCGAGCGCAGAAGGCAGCGCGGCGATCCCGGCCAAGGCGATTGGCATGCCCTGGCCCAATTGGGGCGAACTGCCTGACACACCGCCATCCGCGCCCAATGCAGGCAGTGTCGGCTTCGCGGTGATGGGGCTCGGCGGCTATGGCATTGGCAAGGTCCTGCCTGCGCTGGCGAATGGTGAACGCTGCCATGTTGCGGCGGTTGTGTCCGGCAATCCGGAGAAGGCGAAGACCGTGGCCGCCGCCTATGGCCTGCCGGAAGATGCTATTTATTCGTATGAAGACTTTGACCGGATCGCAGACGATGACCGGGTAGATGCAGTTTACAATGTGCTCCCGACGGGGCTGCATCTGCAGTGGACCGAAAAGAGTTTTGCGGCAGGCAAGCATGTGCTGTGCGAAAAGCCGATGGCCCTGTCCGCGGCCGAGTGCGAGCAGATGATCGCGGCCTCGGAAGCGTCAGGCAAGAAGCTGATGATTGCGTATCGCTGCCATTTCGAGCCGTTTAACCTGCGCGCCATGGAGCTGATGCGTGAGGGTGCGGTTGGCAAGATCAAGACGATCGAGACGGCCCAGACCTATCGCATGGGTCCGACCAGCGTGGCGGAAAATTGGCGGGTTGTCCGGGCGCTTGCAGGGGGTGGTCCTCTGGAAGACTATGGCATCTACGGATTGCAGTCGGCGCTGTACCTCTCCGGCGAAATGCCGGTCTCTGTAAAGGCCGTAACAGAGCAACCGGCGAATGATCCGCGTTTTGCAGAAATCTTCTCTACAGTGACGACAGAGATGCGTTTCCCGTCCGGAGCCGTGGCCAATATGGTCACGTCCTATGACACGACACCCGGCCGCAATCTTGCGCGGGTCGAAGGGGAGGGCGGTGTGCTGATAATGGAACCTGCAACCGGCTATGGCGGGCATAAGATGTCGTTGGTGCGCGACGGTGTCCGCGAAGACCTCGTGCCCGGCGATCCCGATGTGCAGTTTGCCCGCATGTGTGACCATATGGCGGATGCGATCCGGGAGGATGCAGCGATCCTCACGCCGGGCGAAATGGGCCTTCGCGACATGGCCCTGATCGAGGCGATCTATCGCTCTGCGGCTGAAGGGCGTGAAATCACGCTCTGATTGTTACAGGAAATTCGTGTTTCCCTCGCAGGATCGTGGCTGGACGTGGGGCCGTCGCGCCCTACAGTCCATCTGTCGCCAATATTGGGCTGAGGGGCCAAACCATGATCACGCTGCACCATCTCGAAAAGTCGCAATCCATCCGCATCCTCTGGCTGTTGGAGGAGTTGGGCGTGCCGTACGAGGTCAAGCTCTATGACCGCGACCCGAACACGCGGCTGGCCCCGGCTGAGTACAAGGCGGTCTCACCGCTGGGGACGGCGCCCTGCATCACCGATGGCGACATTACGCTCTCGGAGACGAATGCGATCATGGATCATATCCTGGATACGCATGATGATGGCCGCCTGCGCCCCGCGCCGGGCACACCGAACCGGGCCGATTACCTGTTCTGGTTTCATGTCTCGCAGGGAAGCCTGCAGCCTTTGCTGACCAACAAATTCGTCATGATGGCGATGACAGCGCGTGCGCCATTTTTCCTGAAGCCTGCGGCGAAGATGCTGGTCGGCGGACTGGACAAGGCGTTCTTCGGTCCGCGCCTGAAGGCATTGATGACCGAAATCGAAAAAGCACTTGGCAAGAGTACATGGTTTGCCGGAGATAATCTGACCGCGGCAGATATCGTGATGGGATACTCGATGGAGTTGGCGGCGCACCGGGCCGGCATGGATGCCGGGAACTATCCGAATGCGCACAGATTCCTGCAACAGATGCGCGCCTATCCCTCCTATCAGCGCGCGCTGGAAAAGGATGGCAAGGGCACGATCCTGCTCTAGCGATCAGTCCCGGCGGCGCATGGCCTCGGCGATTTCGGGCAGGTCTTCGGCGGTCTGGTAGTATTGCGGCTCGGCGCGGGCTTGCGTCCGCTGCTCATAAGCATAGCCGAGCGAGAGGATCGCCGCGTCCTGGTCCTTGCCGCCCATGAAGGACAGGCCAATGGGGATGCCCCGAACAGTGCCCATTGGCACCGTCAGGTGCGGATAGCCGGCAATGGCCGCTGCATAGCCCGCGCCTGCCCAGTCCGGCCAGACATCGCCATTGACCGGATCAGCGCGCGGGGCAAGTGGCCCTGAAGGGGCGACAAGGGCGATCACGTCATGCTCTGCCAACAGACGGTCTATGCCGTTTTCGCGGGTGGCGGACTGGACGAAGGCAACAGCCTCTTTGTAGCCATCGGGTTCAAGATCTTCCATGCCTTCTGACTGCTCAAAAATATCCTGATTGAACAAGGCGAGTTCGATGTCTGCATGTTCGGCATTGAAAGCGATCAGGTCGGCCAGCGTGGGCGTTGTGACCGTGTCCGGCGTGCTCGCGAGATAGGCATTCAGTGTCGCCTTGAACTCATACTTCAACACATCGAATGACTTTCCCCAAAAGCCGTCGGGCATGTCGATGTCGTCGATATCAACCAGAATTGCGCCTGCCGATTCCATGTCCGAAAGGGCCTGTTCGAAACTGTCTTTGATGAGCGGGCTGCTGCCTTGGGCGCCGCGCAGGACGCCAATGCGCTTGCCTTGCAATGCGGCGGCATCAAGGGTGGCGGCATAGTCTGTCTTCGCTGCGCCGGTCGCCATGGCGTTGAGCATCATCGCGGCGCCCATGACCGTCTTCGTCATCGGGCCGGCTGTATCCTGTGAGGAGGAGATCGGAATGATGAAGTCCTGCGAGACGAGGCCGACCGTGGGCTTGAAGCCGACGACGCCATTCACGTTGGATGGGCAAATGATCGAGCCATTGGTTTCGGTGCCGACCGTACCCGCGGCGAGGGAGGCGGCGGCGGCAGCGCCCGATCCGGAACTTGAGCCACAGGGGTTGCGGTCCAGCATGTGCGGATTGCGGACTTGTCCACCAAGCGCGGACCAGCCGCTCATCGAACTGTTGGAGCGGAAGTTTGCCCATTGGCTGAGATTGGTCTTGCCGAGGATGATGGCGCCCTCAGCGCGCAGCCCCGCGACGAGCGGGGAGTCGCGGTCCGTGACATTGTCCTTCAGGGCGAGGGCGCCAGCCGTGGTGGGCATGTTGTCTGCTGTTTCGATATTGTCCTTGAGCAGGATTGGCAGGCCGTGGAGCGCGCCGAGCGGCTCGCCGGCGTCCCGCTTTGCGTCCAGCGCGCGGGCGGCCTCCAGCGCATCCGGGTTCAGGGTGAGGACCGCTTGCAGCGTGGGGCCGGAGCGGTCGACCAACTCGATCCGGTCCAGATAGGCCTGGGTCAGCGCTTCGGCGGAGACCTCACCGGTTTGCAGGGCTTCCGCCAGTTCAGGCAGGGATTTTACGGTCCAGCCTTCGGCGGCATAGCTGATCGGCGCTTTGGTATCCGGCATCGACGTGTCTCCAGTCTGCGGGGAACAGGCGGTCAGGGCGAGCGCCGATATGGCGGCGACGAGGTAATGTTTCATGGTGGCCAGCTCCCTCAGCGTGTTCGATCCGAACGCTAGCGACAAAGTTCCAGACTGGCCAGCGCGCGGCGGCCACGAATTTGCGAGGAAAAGGATAAGGTGGAGGCTTCTGTTGCCAGGCGCCTCCGGGCCCCGCCTAGGGGTCTGAAACCCTAGGAGTTAGATCGGTTAACCGAGCACAGCTTACGCTGCGAGCAGTTCACCTTCAGCAAAGTTGTCATTTGCAACTATGTGATATGGGCTTCTGAGGGGGCCCAATCCGGCAAAGGCATCGTCTTTACACGTCCGTCGATCCTATTTCGGCCCCGTCAGAAACAGGCCGGTGAATGCCTGAACCTGCTTTTGGTGGAGCCGCCGGGTACCGCCCCCGGGTCCGAACCGCTTATTGCACGCGCGTTTATCGCCATAGTCCGAAGACATGACCAATATAGGGATGATTTGGGGGTTTTGGAAGGGGGGAGGTGTTTGGAGTGAGCCAGTCTAGGGCCCGCATATGCCCTCCCGGCTTCCCGGGATGGTGAGGAGGGGGCTTCCAGCCGAAGAGGGTCTGGAGTTCTCCCGACTTATTCAACCAAGGTTTGAACTTCGCTTCGGTATTTTATTATTCAGTCACTAATACTGGCTTCTTCGGCGGCACCACACGCCCTCTCGATTCTGGGCGATTCAACCATTCCGGTGCCATGAATTGGGCAATTTTTTTGGACGGTTGGCCAAAGCCAGCAAACATTGGTTGCCACTCTGCTCCTGAAAAGCTTGCGAACATGGTATTATAAACAACAGGGTCATTTTCCTCAGCCCCCCAAACGGCCCAAGATTCTAAAAGATGAGATTCCTCAGCCCCCAAATCGTACCGGGTTGAATCGAAAAGTGTCACCTGAGCTGGTAGGTCAAAGCACCGCTCCAAGTTTTCAGCAACGCCATTTTCGAACATTCCGCGTAGGCACAAATCAGAGCCGGACGTTTTTTGGCACTCAATCGATTCAACACGGTCCTCACCGCGATCCGTGATCTTGCACGTAAGGTTTGGACCATTCGCGGATTCGAAGAAGGAAAGTGTTTGGCGCTGCGCCTGGTTGATGGACTGCACCGTGCGAGATGCTTCATCTTGAGTAGGAACAATTGCGTCCTCTGGTATCGCCGCATCTTCGGGGTCGGTACAAACTGTATCACCAGGAACGCTTATTGTTGTGCCCGCACCCCCAACTGTCACAGGTGGCTGATAGATTTGATTGTAAGTTCGCCTGCACTCTTGCCCGTTCTCATCGGTGAATGTGCTGTTTTCGTTTGACGTACAACCGACCATTCCAATCGTTAGAAACAAAGCGCAAATGGTCAGTGTTTTCATTGTAAGCTTATCCCCTGTGCAAAACGACAGTCGTGAATGTTGCGCAACTCTCAATTGAATTGAGATGGTAGTCAACAGGGCCCGGCGCCCGCAATTTATTCTTTATCCTCGACCGTTTATGGCAAAGGCGATTTCAAATAGTCCGCTCTATGTCAGCATCAGCGCTGAGCCCGGCATCGACCCGCGGTCGTTTTGACAAGGCCTTGGATATCCTCGACAAGTGAACTCCAGACTTCACGGGGACAGTGAATGCGCTCACACAACATTCTGATACTGGCCGCAGCACTGGCAACGCTCACGAGCTGTACCCTCTTGTCGCCAGCGTATGGTGACGGCACGGAAGAGCGGCCGGAACCTGTCGCGAAGATCATTGACGTGCATCGCCATGGCACCTGGCCGACAGGGGATGATGATGCTTACCGCTCGCAAATGTTGAGCGAGATGTCGCAGAATGGTGTGCGGTTGGCGGTAATTTCCATCACGGACTATGACGATGTCGAAACCTGGAAGAATGTGGCACCGGATGCATTTCTGGTTGGCGTCATGCTGGGGTGTCCTCGAAATCTTGCGGAGCCCCGGTACAACTGCTTCCCGGCGGATGAGGGTTGGGTCGATATCGAATGGCTGCGGACAATGGTCGAGCACGGAAAAATCGAGGCCATCCACGAGGTCATTCCGAATTATTATGGTGTTTCGGTCGGTAATCCGAGATATGATCCATATTTCGCATTGGCGGAGGAATACGATCTACCCGTCGGCGTCCACACTCAGCGCGGCCCGCCACCAAAAGCAATAAACTCCATGCGCAGTGATTCCGATTGTTGCCCGGACTATGATCCTGAAATGGGCAATCCGGCATTGTTGCGCCGGGTGCTGGAGCGTCATCCCAATCTGAGAGTCTGGATACAGCATGTCGGAGCCGGACGCGCAGGGAGCTATGAGCCGCACTGGGACGAGACCTTGGCGCTGTTACGCGATTATCCGCAGGTCAATGTCGATCTTTCGATCACAAATGGTCCGCTGCCTATTGAACTGTATGATGAAAGCTTGCGAATTCTGATTGAGGCCGGTTTCGATGACCGTATCATGATGGGGACGGACAATATTCCAACCGCATTGGTCCTGGGCCGCCTGGAATCCATCGAATGGCTGAGCGAAGACCAACGCGAGGCGATCCTCTACAAGAACGCTGAGCGCTTCTTTCAGTTGAAATAGACGCACAATACGGGTCCGGGTCCGCCTCCCTTCCGTGTCGAGGCCCATGATCGGCTTGTGGTTTCCGATTGAGCCCTGATTTTCAGCAGATCGTGTCGGCGTCGCCCTGTTCGCCGAAGCCGTCGGCGATGAGGCTGGCGATGGCGGTGACCGCCTCGGCCGCGTCGGGGCCTTCGGCGTTGATGTCGACTTCGCAGCCCTTGTGAGCGACCAGCATCATGAGGTCCATGATGGAGCGCGCATCGGCGGTTTCGCCCTCGTGCGAGACGATGATGCGGGATTGAAACTCACCGGCAAGGCGGGACAGGCGGGCAGAGGCGCGCGCGTGCAGGCCCTTGCGGTTGACGATCATGGCGCGCTGGCTGGCGGTGAGGGTTTCCGTGTCGGGCATCAGTTTGATTTCGCGAGGAGTTCGGAGGCGATGTTGATATACTTGCGGCCCGCCTCTGCGGCGACTTTGGCGGCGTCCTTGAGGGTCATCTCGCCGCGCACTTCGGCCAGCTTGATCAGCATGGGCAGATTGACGCCGGACAGGACTTCGACATTGCCGGCATTCATCACCGACATGGCGAGGTTTGAGGGCGTGCCGCCGAACATGTCTGTCAGGATGATGACGCCCTTGCCGGCATCGCAGGACTTGGCCGTTTCGCGGATCTGATCGCGGCGCGCCTCGATGTCGTCTTCCACTTCGATCGAGATCGAGCGGAATCGATCCTGCTCGCCGACCACGTGTTCCGTGGCGGCGACGAGTTCGCGGGCAAGCTTTCCGTGGCTGACAACCACAATTCCGATCATATGCCGGTCCCAGTGCTCAAACTTTACGAACTTGTCATGCTGCCACTGCGAACACGAGCGTCAACCCTGATTCAGCTGTTGGGAGAATGGTGACCTGTGGGCGTTGCTTCAAAGCCCCAGCACGTCATTCATGTCGTAGAGGCCTGGATCCTGGCGCATCGCCCATGCGGCCGCGCCCAGGGCGCCATGCGCGAAGACCGCGCGGTCAATGGCGGTATGGCTGAGCGAGAGGATTTCCATGTCCGAGCCGAAGCTGACTTCATGCTCGCCGATCACCCCGCCAGACCGGCGTACGGCAAAGCCGATGCTGCCAGCGCGCCGCTTGGCGTCTGGGCCATCATAAGGGCCAGCCCGCAGGTCTGACAGCGGCTTTCCGCGGCCTGCAGCGGCGGCCTCGCCCACCATGAGCGCGGTGCCCGAGGGGGCGTCGACCTTGCGGCGATGATGCGTTTCGAGGATTTCGATATCCCAATCCGGACCGAGCCGTTCGGCCGCCATGCGGGTGAGGGCCTGCAGCAGATTGATGCCCACCGAGAAATTGCCCGCCTTGACGATGGCAAGGGACTGCGCGGCCTGCGCAATCTCGGCCTCTTCTTCATCAGTGAAGCCGGTCGTGCCGATGATGGCGGCGCGCACGCTTGTGTGTTTCAGGGAGTCTAGCGCAGCCAGGGTCGCGGCAGGGCGGGTGAAGTCGATCCAGACATCAGCCTTTGCCGCAGCTGCGACGGGATCGGTTGCCGGTTTCAGGTCCAACAGGCGACGGCCTGCCAGTTCGCCAATATCCTCGCCGAGATGTTCGGAAGAGGGAGCCTCGCTGCCGCCCACCACGGTAAGGCCAGCATCAAGCGCGGCGCCGACCAGCTGGCGGCCCATGCGACCCGCGACGCCGGCTATGGCGACGCGGAGCGAATCGGAAGGTGTCATTTCTGTCATGCGCGCCGTTATAGCGAGGTTTTCCCGCAGGGCGAGAGCTTGCTGAACGCCGGGAACAAATTTGTCATCTGGCGCGTTCTACGCACATGACCCCAACAAATGTGCTTTCGCGGCTTGGCCGTGTGTCCTGTGTGATCAATCCGCTCTCGGGCAGCACGCCCGAGGGAGCCGCTGATCTCTTGCGTGAAAAACTCTCAGGCCTGCCGGACGCTGCCTCGATCCATACGGTCGGTGAGGATGATCTTGCGCTGCTCATGGAAGCGGCGCTCGCTGAAGAGCCGGACACGCTGATTGTCTGGGGCGGGGATGGCACGATTGCCTGCGCGTTGTCGCATGCCGGTCTGCTCGGTCCGGCGGTCCTGCCACTGCCGGGCGGGACGATGAATATGTTGCCCACTCGCGCCCTGGGCGGCGACCATGAGTGGGACGTGCTGATCGATCGCGCGCTGCAGGGCGGCAAGGTACGCCCGATGCCATGTGGCGAGATTGTCGGCGGACCCCGCTTCTTCGTGGCGGCCATGATGGGTGACATGACCCGGTTCACCAATTCACGCGAAGCATTGCGCGAGGGGAAAATTCTTGAGGCCGCGGAGATCGTGCACGACTCTTCGGCTCTGGCTCTGAAATCCAACATTGCCTGGAACGCCCCCGGCAAGGCCGCCGAGACCGCCACCACTCTGACGGTGAACATCAATCCGGACACGCCCGGAAAGCTGGAGATTGCGAGTATTGACCCTCAGGGCTTGCTGGACCTCGCCAAGCTTGGCCTGGAGATGATGTTCGATGGCTGGCGCAATGCTGAGGATGTTGCGCTGAAACTTGCTGACGAGATCGAGGTGCACCAGACCGACAAGGGGCGCATCAATGTCACGCTGGATGGTGAGCTCAAAGAGATGGACACACCGCTGAGGTTCCGGCGGATCGATTCTGCGGTGAAAATCTTCGTTCCAGACATGTCCTGATGACAGTTATTGCACAGATTTCAGACATTCATTTCGGCGCCGAAGACGAAAACGCGATTGAAGCTGCCGAAGCCTGTATCAAATCCACCAAACCTGACATGTTGGTCGTGTGCGGAGATTTGACCCAGCGGGGACGTACACGTGAGTTCGATGCTGCGGCCGAGTGGCTGGACAGGTTCGACATGCCGAAGCTCGTTGTGCCCGGCAATCACGACACCCCCATGTTCAATGTCGCGGCGCGGGCGGCGGAACCCTTCAAACGATTCAAACGGCGATTCAATCAGCAATTTGAGGTCGTCGAGGCTGGCGGTGCGATCGCTGTCGGCCTCAACACGGCGCGCGGCTGGCAGGCACGGCGGAACTGGGCCGAGGGGTCTGTCAATCTGGACGACCTGGATGAGGCGATTGTTCGCGCGGGCAAGTCACGGGCAGAGGTCAAACTGATTGCCTGCCATCATCCGTTTCATTCCCTGCCCGGTGCGCCGCTCCGCACACGGACCCGCAGAGGCCGACGCGCCAGCGATATGGTGGCGGCGAGCCATGTACAGATGGTGCTGACGGGGCATGTCCACACGCCCTCGGTCGTCGTGCGCCAGCGCGCCAATGGTTGCTATCTCGCCGTCTCATCCGGGACGTTATCGGTGCGCCTGCGGGCTGAGCCGCCTTCGTTCAATCTGATCCGGCTGGAAGAGGGAGAGTTGCGGATCGACCGATGCGATATTCATGAAGATGGGCCGAAAATCTCCCGTATGGGCGCGTTTGATGCCAATCTGGAGTCTTGCGCCTAGCGGGGGGTGACCGGGTTATCCTCGCAGGTGATGCTGGATGCGCACTTCGAATGCGGGCTGCAATTGTGCGCGGATGCGATCTACCAGCAAGTGCACTTTGGGCTGAAGGTGACGGGCTTGGGGGTAAACTGCCCAGATGGGTTCTGGCTCGGGCCGGAGTTCCCTGAACAGTTCGATCAGTCGCCCGTTCTCGAGATACGGCGCGACATAAAAAAGTGGTAGCTGTCCGATTCCTTTGCCTGCGAGCAATCCGTCCAGCACGGATGCGCCGGAATTTGAACGCCAATTGCCCCGTGGACGGAGGGTTTCGTGCTGGCCGCCCTGCCGAAAGCGCCATGTGCTGGAGGAGCCTGTCAGGCAATTGTGGGATTTCAGGTCGTCAAGCCGTTCGGGCGTGCCGTGGGCGTCCAGATAGGCAGGGGATGCGCAAACCAGAAATTGCCGGCTTGCCACCCGCGAACTGATCAGGCGGGAATCTTCCAGCATGCCGGTGCGGATTGCGAGATCGATGCCCTCGGCGATCAGGTCGACCAGCCGGTTGGAGAGGTCGAGCGTGATCTCTACTTTGGGATAATCCTGGCTGAACTCGCGCACGATGGGCGAGATGTAGCGTTCGCCCAGAGATGTGGGGCAGGTGATCTTGATCTCTCCCTGCGGTTCATTGGTGCCGCCTACGACGGCATACAGCTCGTCCCGCGACTCGATGAGTTGCTGGCAATGGCTGAGCACGGTGCGGCCCGTATCGGTGAGAGAGACTTTGCGGGTGGTGCGATAGAATAGCGGCGCGCCAATGGCGTTTTCCAGTCTGGTAACGGCGCGGCTCACATGCGAGGTTGAGACGTTCAACATTTCCGCCGCGGGCTTGAAGCCCATGCACGTCGCCACAGCCACGAATTCCTCAATACCATCCCAATCCGTTTGCATTATCCCAGTCCTGCAACAATGAATTGCGAATTACGTACTTTATCGCGCAGAGCGCAAGAGTAGTATGGCACCCAAACATTATGGAGCTCCCTCATGAAAACGCGCGCCGCTGTCGCCTTTGAAGCCAAGAAACCGCTGGAAATTGTCGAACTGGATCTGGAAGGCCCGAAGGCCGGGGAAGTCCTGGTCGAGATCATGGCGACAGGCATTTGCCATACGGACGCCTACACGCTGGACGGGCTGGACAGTGAGGGCATCTTCCCGAGCGTGCTGGGCCATGAGGGCGCAGGCATTGTACGCGAAGTCGGCGCGGGCGTGACGAGTGTGCAGCCGGGCGATCATGTGATCCCGCTCTACACGCCGGAATGCCGCCAGTGCAAAAGCTGTCTTTCCGGCAAGACCAATCTCTGTACCGCGATCCGCGCGACGCAGGGCAAGGGTCTGATGCCCGACGGCACGACGCGCTTCAGCTACAAGGGCCAGCCGATCTATCATTATATGGGCTGCTCGACCTTTTCGAACTTCACCGTCCTGCCGGAAATCGCGGTTGCGAAAATCCGCACCGACGCGCCCTTCGACAAGGCCTGCTATGTTGGTTGCGGTGTGACGACGGGCGTGGGCGCGGTGACCAATACGGCCAAGGTTCAGGTCGGTGACAATGTCGTCGTGTTCGGCCTGGGCGGCATCGGCCTCAACGTGCTGCAGGGCGCGAAGATGGCGGGCGCCGACAAGATCATCGGTGTCGACATCAACAATTCCAAGAAGGAATGGGGCGAGAAATTCGGGATGACGCATTTCGTCAATCCGAAGGAGACCGCTGATGTGGTCGCCCATCTCGTCGAACTGACCGATGGCGGCGCGGACTATTCCTTCGATTGTACCGGCAATACGGATGTGATGCGTCAGGCGCTGGAATGCTGTCATCGCGGCTGGGGCACCTCGATCATTATCGGCGTGGCCGAGGCCGGCAAGGAAATCAGCACACGGCCCTTCCAGCTGGTCACCGGGCGCAACTGGCGCGGCACGGCCTTCGGTGGCGCGAAAGGGCGCACCGACGTGCCCAAGATCGTCGACTGGTACATGAACGGCAAGATCCAGATCGACCCGATGATCACCCACGTCATGAAGCTGGACAAGATCAATGACGCGTTCGACCTGATGCATGCTGGCGAGAGCATTCGGAGCGTGGTGGTTTACGACTAGGGCGGACACGTTCAGAGTGACCGGGGAGGAACTATCCAATGACCATCGTAAAACGCAATCTCGACATCTACCGCACGCGCCTGATCACGCTGCAGAATATTCTTGGCCGGGCCGAGGCGGAGCTGTTTCCGGACGACGCGGCGAAGACAGCCCTGCTGACGGCGCGGCTGGCCGAGGACATGCTGCCTCTGCCGAACCAGCTCTGGTTCACGTGCCGTCAGGCAGAATTACTTCTGGGCAAGCTAAACGACACGCCTGTGAAAGAGTTCGAGGTTGATACGGCGAGCTTCGCGGACCTGAAAGCCCTTGTGGCCGAGACGATTTCCCGGATCGAGGCGCAGACCGACACGAAGGAAAGCTTCGCCGAGGCGAAGACCTCTCTCGAACTGCCAGGCATGCCGACGCTTTCCATGACCGGCCAAGACTATATCGACGAATGGCTGACGCCGAACTTCTATTTCCATCTCGTCACCGCCTACGACATCCTGCGGGCCAAAGGGCTGGCCATCGGCAAAGCAGACTATTTGAGCCATCTGCGTCCGCTGCTGGCGGCGGCTATGGCAAGCTGACGCGGGGGGAGGCCGAAATCCCTCTGGCGCTGTTTCGGCGGCTGAGGCACAAATTCCCCATCCACAAGGAGGAAACACATGTTCAGTCACGTCATGGTCGGCACGAACGATCTGGAAAAATCAAAGAAATTCTACGACGCGCTTTTCAAGTCGCTGGGCGGGCGCGAGGCGATTGTCGATCCGAAGGGGCGACTGATCTATCTCCACAATGGCGGAACATTCCTTGTCACGCCGCCGATTGATGGCGAGCCAGCCTGTCATGCCAATGGCGGCACGATCGGTTTTGCGGTCGACAGCACCGAACAGGCCGATGCCTGGCACAAGGCCGGGATCGAAGCAGGCGGCAAGGCCATCGAAGACCCACCGGGCTGGCGAGAAGGCGGCGGCATGAAGCTCTATCTCGCCTATCTGCGCGATCCGGACGGCAACAAGATCTGCACCATGTTGCGCGGCTAGCGTGGGACGCACGTCAACTTTGGAGGGCGGCGCTGTACGCGTCGCCCTTTTTTGTGCGCGCCAGCCCCCGGAAATTGGCCCCACGGGCTCGACCTTGGCTGCAAAGCGGGTAATGATTTCTCCATGACGGAGTTTACTCACTATACGCTGATTGCGGACGGGCAGGTGTTCGAGCCGAACGCCGATTACGAGACCGAGATCGGTCCGTGCATCATGGGCATGAAGGTCTGGGCGACCGACCCGGAACAGGCCGCGGACATGATTTCTGTCATCGGCAAGCGGCTTGGCTTCAAGATGGACGGCGAGTTGCAGGTCTATGTGACCGAGCCGGACGTGCCAGCGGAAGACCAGCCCTTCGGATACGATGTTCAGTTCACGACCTATTCGGACCTTGACGATGACGAGGAGGATGGGATCGAGGGCGAAGAGCCAAAATGGATTCACTGAGGGGAAGGCGGACATGATGAGAATTTTGGGGGTGAGCGCAGCGGCCATGCTGTTGAGTGGCTGCGTCGCTATGGATGTTCAGGACATTCAGGTGAACACCTCACCCGAAGTTTCCCATTTTCCCGGCGTCACCAAAGCGGGAACGGATCTGCCCTTTTCCAAGGCCGTGCGCGTGGGCGACGTAATCTATCTTTCCGGCGAACTGGGCATTGATCCGGCAACGAATGAACTCGCGTCCGGAGGCGTAGGCCCTGAAACCAGCATGATCTTTGCGAATATCGAACGGACCCTTGCCGAGTTCGATGCCGACCTTTCTGATGTGGTAAAATGTTCAGTTTTCTTGGGCGACATGGCGGCTTATGGCGCAATGAACGCGGCTTATGACGCAGCGCTGCCGGGCCCCAAACCGGCGCGGTCGACCTTTGGTGTCAATGGTCTGGCTCTTGGGGCAGAGGTCGAGATCGAGTGTCTCGCCGTCACGCCCTGACCCAATCAGGCGAGTGCGAGGCGATAGTCTGCGCGCGCAAGCCGGGCCGGCAGGATGAACTCTTTTAGCGCGCTGCCGCGAACACGTTCCAGCAGATCATCGGCGCGGGCGAGGGCGTCGCCGTCAAGCGCCGAATAGGCGTCGAGCGCTGCCTGCAAACGCCACAGCGGGAAGGTGCGCGCAGCGGCTGGACCTTGCGTATCCTCAATGTCGATCTCGATCTGGCCGACCGCGCGCGGCACATGTGTGCCGGGGGAAGCGGTCTCGGCCCAGTTGGCGAAGAGTTGCGCGGTCTGGTGCAGGGCCGGGAATTGCTCGCGCATCTGGCGGGCGAGGATGGGCACCAGCGTGACGGGGATTTCGTCATTGGCGGGCAGGTCGCCCTGAGGTGGGGAGCCTGCCTTCACGCGCTCGACCCAGTCGGCGACCTTGGGCGCATAGCGCCTCATCAGATCACCCGAAGCCGGGTCCCGATAGAGATGCGCATAGAGCGGGCCGTACAGGGCGAAATCGGCCAGCGTGGCGCGGCCGCCCAGCGCATAGGGATGCACTTCCAGATGCGCGGAGAATTCGCGGAGGAAAGCCTCATAGCTCTGCTCGATCGCCGGTGCAGTGGTCGGCGAGACACCCAGCGGGGGCAGGGCGCCCTTGAAGCGTTCGCCATTGCGCTTGCCGATCTCGTATTGCTCCGGCGCCGGGCGGTCCGGGGCCGAGATTGCCCCGAATTCCTGATAGGCCCAGTCTTCATTATAGTTCCAGCGATAGTGCATGGCGGGAATGACCAGCCACTCATCGGCATAGAGTTGCAGCAGCTGGGCGACAAAGGCCTGCACCGGGCCGTCCGGGATCGCAGGCGGGGAGAGGCCTTCGGCGGCTTCGATGTGTTCGATGATGTCGGTCGTGTCCTGGACAATCTCGCCGTCCGGCGTCTTCATCACCGGGATCACGGGCCAGCCGACCGAGGGCAGGATGATGTCGCGATAAACCTGTAGGGTTGCCAGCTCCTCGACATAGTCCACGCCGCGCCAGTCGAGATAGGCGCGCGCCTTGCCCGTGTAATAACTGACGTCGGCGCCGTACAATGTATAGCCGGGCATAGATCCTCCGAAGGCTTTGGTGGGCTGGGCCCTGTTTTGGGCTAGCGGGGCGAGGCTGGCAAGGCTGACCTCGGGCGACCATGTGCGCGGCGGGGCCTTGTCCTGCAGGCTCAACCGGGCCACATCAGTGAGGTTACTTTCACTCGAATGGACAGGACCTCAGCACATGACCCTCACCCAGGTATCCGCATGGCAATCCTTTGGCGGCACGTTGTCCGTGCATGATCATGAGAGCGCGTTGCAGAACTGTACGATGCGGTTTGCGGTCTATACGCCGTCGCAGGCCGATCCGGAGAAAGTGCCGGTGCTGTGGTATCTCTCCGGCCTGACCTGCAGCTGGGCGAATGTGATGGAGAAATCCGGACTGCAGCGGGCAGCCTCCCGGCACGGCATCATGATTATTGCGCCGGATACGAGCCCGCGTGGCGACGATGTGCCGGATGATGAGGCTTATGATCTGGGTCAGGGCGCGGGCTTCTATCTGACGGCCACGCAAGAGCCGTGGGCGAAGCACTACAAGATGGATCAGTACATCACGGATGAGCTGACCAAGGTGATCGCAGAACACTTTCCTTATGCCGACATGGACCGGCAGGGCATCTTCGGTCATTCCATGGGCGGTCATGGCGCGATCACGCTGCACCTGAAGCATCCGAAAATATACAAATCCTGTTCGGCGTTCAGCCCGATCACAAGCCCGGCGCAGGTTCCTTGGGGCCAGAAGGCCTTCACCGCCTATCTCGGCGAACCTTCCGTGGCATGGGAGCAGTATGATGCGACCGAACTCGTCAAGGAGCGCCAGACCAAGGCGACGATCCTCGTGGATACCGGCACGGCCGACACATTTCTGGAGCGCGAACTGAAGCCGGAAATCTTCACCGACGCCTGCGCAAAGCATGGCCAGCGGCTGGATTACAATATGCGCGATGGCTACGGCCACGATTACTATTTCATCGCGACCTATATGGACGAGCATATTGCCCATCATGCGCGAGCGCTGGGGGCTTAGGCGCTGCAGAGCGTCTCTGGCTAAACGTGTTCAGCTTCCAGAAAAGTGATCAGGTCATCCAGATCTTCCCGAACCAGGAGGCTGGATATTTCGCTGTCGCCACCAAACTCCAGCCACGTGCCGGCTTCGTCATGGGGCCGCAGCATGCGTACATGCTCGATATTCACGACGCGCACCTTGTTATTGTTTTTCTGATGCAGGACCAGGAATTCAGCCATGGGATTTCGCGCTCCGGATTGTAGAGCCTGCGTGTAACACCAGATCGAGTATCTGCAAGGGATGCCATATGTCGGATGCCATATGTCCAAACGCGCGGGATTAGACTGCCTTGGTATGGCGCCGCGGCGCGGGCTTGTAGCGACCATCAAGACATTGGGCGACCGTGCGCAGGAAAAGGCGTGCGTCTGGTGGTACTTGGATAGTGCTGCCGGCGATCCGGCACAGGCCTGCGGACTGGAGAAAGCGGGCGGTTTCAAGCGCGTCGGCGAGGCTGTCGGGGGCAGCGCCCATTTCGCGGCAGAGCCCGTCCACGTCCACTTCCATCTGGCACATCAGCGTCTCGATGGCGCGGGCGCGCAGGCGGTCATCCTCAGTCAGCGCGACACCACGCTCGACCGGTAGGCGACCCGCTTCAATCGCTGCGCGCCATGCTGTCCGCTCCTTGAAGTTCTGGATGTAACCGCCCGAAAACTGGGAGATTGCCGTGCTGCCTATGCCGACCAGCGTATCGCATGGATCGTCCGTATAACCCTGGAAATTGCGGTGAAGCGCGCCCGTGCGGGCGGCTTGAGTGAGCGAGTCGTCGGCGCGAGCGAAATGATCAAGGCCAATGGCCTGGTAGCCTGCCAGTTCCAGCGTGCGCGCGCCTGCCTCGGCCTGTTCAAAGCGCGCTTCAAGGCCGGGAAGGGCATCTTCGTCGATAGCGGCCTGGTGTTTGGCGAACCATGGCACATGCGCGTAGCCGAACAGCGAGATGCGGGCGGCGCCCATCTCGGCGGCGAAATGCGCGGCTTCCTCGACATCCGTGACCGTTTGGTGGGGCAAGCCATACATGAGGTCCATATTGATCGCACCGATCCCTGCTTCATGCAGTCGGGCGATGCCCTCGCTGAGGAGGACTTTCGGCTGAATGCGGCCCACGGCTTGCTGAACGGTGGCGGAGAGCGTCTGGACGCCGAAGCTGACGCGATTGACGCCGGAGGCCGCCATGGCGTGGATGAAATCCGGGGTCAGGCCACGCGGGTCTATCTCGACCGCGATCTCGGCGCCGGGACGCAGGCCAAAGGCGCGGCTTGCATGCGCGACAAGGTCCTTGAAGTCTTCGGCTGAAAGCGCATTGGGAGAGCCGCCCCCAAAATGCAGGTGCGCCATCCCGTCATGGGCCCCCAGCGCCCTGGCCCAGAGGTCGATTTCGCGATGCAATATCTCCAGATAAGCAGCAATGCGCGTGTAACCATTCGGCACGCTGGTCGCGCATCCGCAATAGAAGCAAAGCTTCTCGCAGAACGGCACGTGGATATAGACCGAGATCGGTTTGTCCGACGCAGTCTGGCTGGCCCAGATCCCGGCCTCCGTCTCCGCCACCTGCGGCGTGAAATCCGCCGCCGTGGGATAGCTTGTATAGCGCGGGACGGGGCGCGACGCGAAAGGAATCCATGCCTGTTTCATGGCGATGGTCCTAGCAATGGTGGGCGGCCCGGTGACTACGCAAAAGCCCTTATATCAAATGCGGCTCGACGTCGCTGGCGCCACCGCCTAGGGTCAGCGGCACTTAGAGGAGATGTCCATGATACGATCAATCCTTTCCGCTACCGCGGCTTTGCTGCTGGTTGCGCCTGCGCTGGCGGGTCCTGATGATTTCAAACCCGGTATGGCGATCCCTGCTTTCGGGAAAGTGGCGAGTGTGCCGGATGCCGAGCGGCTGTCCAAGGACGCCGTCTTCAAGATCGCATTCGACACGGCGGCACCTGCTGAGCCGGGCAAGGTGAACCGGACATTGGAAAGCGCAGCGCGTTTCCTGAACATGCACGAGGCGGTCGGTATCCCTGCTGCCAACATCAAGCTGGCGGTGGTTGTGCATGGCGGAGCCTCGGCGGACCTTGTGGCAGGAGCAGGTAACGCGAATGCGCCCTTGGTGGCCGCGCTCGCAAAGCACCGTGTCCGTATTATTCTGTGTGGCCAGACTGCAGCCTATCGCGACATCGAGAAATCAGATTTGCTGCCGGGTGTCGAAATCGCACTTTCGGCGATGACCGCGCACGCGAAATTGCAACAGGATGGCTATACGCTGAACCCGTTCTGACGGCTCAGTCCATCGCCTCGGCTTTCAGCCAGATGCCTTCGCGTTCGCCCACGCGCCGCTCGACCAGCAGGCGGGCGACCTGATGGTCATCCTCGAAGACGTTCCCTGTCAAACTGTCGAGCAGGGCCTTGGCGAGATTGTCGAGGTCCATCCAGGGCGCATCGCCTGTGTATTCCATCATGATGTGAACGGAATAATCCCCATAGCCGGGCCGCAGGGGCGGGAACTCCTTGCGAAAGAATTCCTTGAGCAGGGTCTTGTAATATTTCGCCTGCGTCGTCAGGCCGTGACAGCGCACTTCGAGCGCGCCCTCATCCGTGATGCGCGCGCGCACCTTTCCGGCGGAAACCCATTCGGCAAGGCTCATCCCCGCATCCGATGACGTGACTGCATGCGCGCCTCGACCGCTTCCTTCGAGGCCTTCAGGCCGAGACCCGTTTGTTCGCGCAGCAGTTTGATGGCAAGGATTTTCTTGCGGTCGTCGGTTGCCCGGTCGATCTCGGCCCACTTGGCCTTGGTGACCTTCGACAGGGCTTCTTCGATCTGGGCCTCGGTCATGAGGGGTGGCGAGAAGGAATTAAGTCCGATCCCGCGCACGAGAAAACCGAGCGCGAAGGCCAGCGCGGCGACAAGCAGCGTCGCCGGTTGTGACAGTGCCTGGGCGAGAGCGTTCATGGGCAGTCCTGGCGTCTTCCGGAAATGTATCTCGGTCCGGCCCCGTTGGGCCCCGCGAACCCGCAATCTAGGCGAGGCCGTCAGGACCGCGCAAGACACGAATGGGGGAGAAGGTGGCGCCTGTTGAAGGTCGCCGGGTTCAAAGCTCGGATGCGACCACGCCGCCGGCGATGCCAAGTCCGAACAGTCCGAACAGTGCCATGGACGCTGTAACCACCCAATTGTGGGTGCGATACAGCACAGCCTCTTCGGGGCTGGTGGGGTTCACCCATGCATATATCTGGCGCTGCTCTGCCTGCAATTGGTCGAACCGCCGTTTCAGCTTGCGATGTGCCTTGGCGTCCGAGGAGCGCCGTGACCCGAGATCGACCCGATGGCCGGTATAGGCCTTGCCGTCATACTCGTAGCGGTAGGTCACCTGCGTTTCGTACAATGTCAGCGCGCGTCGCACCTTTGCGCGGATTCCGGACCGGGCCACGCTATCCCGTCCCGTACGAATTTCACTGCTTTCGATCAGGGCTGGTGCCCTTTCCCAGTTGCTGGAGCCGAGATAGCGATAGGTGTTCAGACCGGCCTTTCCGATGAAGAGAAGACCGACGCCGAGCATGACCAGGCTAAAACCGAGAGCTGCAATCGTTTTCATGGCGGCTGACTAGACCACAGGCCTTAATTCCACGTTGCCATGGCCAGATAGGCCGAATGTCGCCTTGCAGCGGCGCATGGCCGTGCTACACCGCGCCGGTTCTCAGGTTTTCTACAGGGCCATCCGGCGCCAAGGGTGTCCTGTCCAACTTATTCTCGAAGGAGCTTGCACTCATGACGACGCGCACCGAAACCGACACGATGGGCCCCATCGAGGTCTCCGATGACGCCTATTGGGGCGCGCAGGCTCAGCGCAGCCTCGGAAACTTCAAGATTGGCTGGGAAAAACAGCCAGAGCCGATCATCCGTGCCCTTGGCATCGTCAAGAAGGCCGCCGCTGAAGCCAATATGGACCTCGGCAAGATGGATCCCGAACTGGGCAAAGTGATCGTGCAGGCCGCCGAAGAAGTCATTGAAGGCAAGCTGAACGATCATTTCCCCCTCGTCGTCTGGCAGACCGGGTCGGGCACGCAGTCCAACATGAATTCGAACGAAGTGATCTCGAACCGCGCCATCGAGATTCTGGGGGGCGAAAAGGGCTCAAAGAAGCCGGTTCACCCGAACGACCATGTGAACATGTCCCAGTCGTCGAACGACACGTTCCCGACGGCGATGCACATCGCGTGCGTTGAGGAAGTCGTTCATCGCCTGGTGCCGGCGCTTCAGGTTCTGCACAATGCGCTCGATTCCAAAGCCAAGGAATGGGCCGACATTATCAAGATCGGCCGCACGCACACGCAAGACGCAACGCCCGTCACGCTCGGCCAGGAATTTTCCGGTTACGCGCAGCAGCTGGCCAATGGCATCGAGCGCATCGAACTGACGCTGCCAAAGCTGATGGAACTCGCGCAAGGCGGCACGGCCGTCGGCACGGGCCTCGCCTCGCCGGTCGGATTTGCAGAAAAAGTTGCCGAGAAGATCGCTGGCATTACCGGCCTGAAATTCACGACCGCACCGAACAAGTTCGAAGCGCTGGCCGCGCATGACGCGATGGTGTTCACGCATGGGGCGATCACCACCGTGGCCATGTCCTGCTTCAAGATCGCCAATGATATCCGTTTCCTTGGGTCCGGCCCGCGTTCCGGCCTTGGCGAATTGGCCTTGCCGGAAAACGAGCCGGGCAGTTCGATCATGCCGGGCAAGGTCAACCCGACCCAGTGCGAAGCGCTGACCCAGGTGTGCGCGCACATTCATGGCAACAATGCCGCCATCGGCTTTGCCGACAGCCAAGGCCATTTCGAGCTGAACGTGTTCAACCCGATGATGGCCTACAACTTCCTCCAGTCGGTGCGCCTGCTTGCCGATGCGGCGGTGAGCTTCACGGAGAATTGCGTTGTCGGAATCGAGCCACGGCTCGAGAATATCCAGCGCGGCCTCGAGAATTCCCTCATGTTGGTGACGCCGCTGAAGGAAAAGTATGGCTACGACCGCGCTGCCAAGATCGCCAAGACGGCCCACAAGAACGGGACGACGCTTCGCGAGGAAGCGATCAAGGACGGCATTCCCGGCGAAGATTTCGACAATATCGTCGATCCGTCCAAGATGATCTCGCCTGGCTGATATGCTATGAGCGGGCATGCTGGATTTTGATCCCGAGACGTTTGGCGCGCTCAATGCGGATGATTATGACGCCCTCCATGATCCGGGGACGACGGAGGAGTCTGTCGCCCTGATTGCGGAGCTGGCTGGCAAGGGCCGCATTCTTGAGTTGGCAATCGGCACAGGCCGCATGGCCCTGCCACTGGCAAAGCGCGGCTTTGCCATATCCGGCATCGAAGGCTCCGCCGCCATGGTGGAGAAGCTGCGCGAAAAGCCGGGCGGGGCAGACATTCCGGTCGTCATCGGCGATATGGCCGACTGTGCCATAGACGGCGATTTCGAGTTTGCTTTCCTCGTCTTCAACACGCTGTTCAACCTGACCAGTCAGGACGCTCAGGTGCGCTGTTTCCGCCATGTTGCTGACAGGCTGGTACCCGGCGGTGGGTTTCTGGTGGAAACCTTTGTGCCGGATTTTTCCGGGTATCACGACAATCAGAGCATGCGCACGACGCAGATTGGCTTCAAGTCCCTTTGGTTTGAAGCGAAGATGCATGATCCAACCCGGCAAGTGATCCAATTCCAGCGCGTGCGTATCACCGAGGGCGGTACAAAACTTGTGCCGCTGGTCATGCGTTATGCCTGGCCGCAGGAAATGGACCTGATGGCAGAGTTGGGCGGCCTGATGCTGGAACACCGCTGGGGCGGATGGAAGCGAGAGCCTTTCACCCCCGAAAGCAGGATGCACGTTTCATTGTACAGGAAACCGGCAGACTGAAGTCTCCCGGCCAGTTTCTTCACGCCTGCGGTTGCGCCGCAGGGGGAAGATCGCCATACGGCGGCAAACATCTTCCTGCCCTCAGATCGAAGAGTGTCATCCCGTGGTAAAATCGACTTTTGCAGCCTTCGCAGATCGCCTTGGCGCCCAGGGCCTGTCGCAGGCCAGCTTCACCCAGTTCACGCCGAACCGGATCAAGATCGAATTGCTGTCCGGCCTGACAGTCGCCTTGGCGCTCGTGCCGGAGGCCGTGGCTTTCGCTTTCGTGGCGGGCGTGCACCCGCTGGTCGGACTGTATGCGGCCTTCATCGTGGGCCTCGTGACAGCGGTGATTGGCGGGCGTCCCGGCATGATATCCGGCGCGACCGGCGCGCTGGCGGTTGTTATGGTTTCGCTCGTCGCGCAGCATGGCGTTGAGTACCTGTTCGCGACTGTTGTGCTGATGGGTATCCTCCAGCTGGTGGCGGGCATTTTCCGGTTCGGGAAGTTCATCCGCCTCGTACCGCATCCGGTGATGCTCGGCTTCGTGAACGGCCTCGCCATCGTGATCTTCATGGCGCAGCTGACCCAGTTCCAGGTGCCGGGCACGGCTGAAGTGTCGGCGCACGGCATGTCCGGCGGGGAATGGATGAGCGGCTGGCCGCTCGCGGTCATGCTGGCGCTGGTTGGCCTGACCATGGCGATCATCTGGCTGTTGCCGAAATTCACCAAAATCATTCCTGCGCCACTGGCCGGGATCGGCATTGTCGCTGCCGTGGTGATCGGGTTCGGCCTGGACGTGCCGCGCGTGGGTGATCTCGCCTCCATTCAGGGCGGCCTGCCGAGTTTCCATATGCCGAGCGTGCCGCTGACATTTGAGACGTTCAAGATCATCCTGCCTTACGCGGTCATTCTCGCAGCTATCGGCCTCATCGAGAGCCTGCTGACGCTCAATCTTGTCGGGGAGATCACCGGCAAGCGAGGCGGAGCGAGCCAGGAGTGCGTGGCGCAGGGCACCGCAAACCTGATCACAGGCTTCTTTGGCGGCATGGGCGGCTGCGCCATGATCGGCCAGTCGATGATCAATGTGAAATCCGGCGGACGTACGCGCCTCGCAGGCATCGCCGCCGCACTGTTCCTGCTGGCCTTCATTCTCGTTGGTTCTGGCCTCATCGAACAGATCCCGTTGGCCGCGCTGGTCGGCGTCATGTTCATGGTCGTGATCGGCACATTCGCATGGAACAGCCTGCGCATCATGACGCGGATCCCGCTGCTGGACGCCGCCGTGATCGTACTGGTGACCATCGTCACCGTCTTCTATGACCTGGCGACGGCTGTGGTCGTTGGAGTGATCGTCTCGGCGCTCGCCTATGCGTGGAACAATGCTCGCCGCATCCACGTCATCGAGCGTGACAGCGTGCGCACACCGGGCGCGCATGTCTACGAGATCGAAGGCCCGCTTTTCTTCGGATCGACCGATGGTTTTGCCGAACTGTTCCATCCCGAAACCGACCCAGATGTGGTGATCGTGGATTTCATGCGCTCGCGTGTTGTGGACCAGTCCG
The DNA here is from genome assembly GCF_002366485.1 of Hyphomonas sp. UBA3195. Taxonomy (NCBI): domain Bacteria; kingdom Pseudomonadati; phylum Pseudomonadota; class Alphaproteobacteria; order Hyphomonadales; family Hyphomonadaceae; genus Hyphomonas; species Hyphomonas sp. UBA3195. The sequence continues at coordinate 149,813 of NZ_DEXB01000028.1, read as the reverse complement.
CATTGCAAGCGATCGAAGACCTTGCGCGTCGTTATGAGGCCCTCGGAAAGACCCTGCAGCTGCGCCATCTTTCGCGTGATTGCCACAAGTTGCTCAGCAAGGCCGGGCAACTAATGGTCGATTCCGATGATGATCCCGAATACGCGATTGCGGTGGATTATTCGGTCAAGACAGGTGCCTTCAGCGGAGCGCACTGACGCGCGCCTGCGACGTAATCTCCTTGCCTCGGATCGGCAGTTCCGCCACTAGGAACGCCAATCAGAAACTTGGAGGAACAGGCGCATGGATATGGATTTCAGCAATTTGTTTTCGGTGGCCGGCAAGACCGTCGTGATTACGGGCGGCTCGCGCGGCATTGGCGAAATGATCGCGGCAGGCTTTCTGGCAAATGGCGCGAAGGTGATCATTTCCTCGCGCAAGGCGGATGCCTGTGAGGAAACGGTCGAGCGTCTGAAAGCAAAATATGGTGGCGAAATCTATGCCATTCCGTCCGATGTGGGCCAGATGGTCGGCATCGAACACCTCGCCAACACGCTCGCCGAGCGGGAAGAAAAGGTCGACGTTCTGGTCAACAATGCCGGTGTGGCATGGGGTGCTAAGCTGGAAGACTTCCCGGAGCATGGCTGGGACAAGGTGATGGACGTCAATGTGAAGGGGCTCTTCTTCCTGACCCAGAAGCTGATGCCGCTGCTGCGCAAGGCGGCGAGCGCGGACTCTCCGGCCCGCGTGATCAACATCGCCTCCATCGACGGCATGCACACCTCACCGATGAGCGGCTTTGCCTATGGCACGTCCAAAGCGGCCGTCATCCATCTGACGCGCTTCATGGGCGCGCATCTGGCCGGTGAGCATATTCTCTGCAACGGCATCGCGCCGGGCCCATTCCCGACCTATATGCTATCCACCGGCGTCGGCTTCAAAGGCGAAACCGAAGGCGTCGACTGGCAGAAGATTGGCGACCAGAATCCGTCTGGCCGGGTGGGCCAGCCCTCCGACATTGCCGGCCTCGCCATGTTCCTGTCATCCAAGGCCTCCAATTATATCACCGGGCACACCGTCCCGTGCGATGGCGGCATTGTCTCGTCCAGCTAGAGCTGCGGGAACCAGAGAAACGTCGACGCTCCGAAAATGCCGATCGCGGTGAAGACGGTGGCCGCTGCGACAAGCAGACTGGCTGCCGCCTTTGCGGCGGCGGAGCGACTCCGGCGGGCGGCACAATAGAGTTCAAGCACGGCCAGCGGAATCAGGTAGCTGCCATAGGTGATGATGATGTCGGCAGGTCCGCTCATCGTGCTGTTCATCCAGCGAGGGGACTGGTTGATCATTATCCAGCCCATCAGGCCGACCCGAACGAACCAGACGCCATTGGCAACCATGAACAGGCGCATGGCCCAGCGTTGATGGTCGGCGAGTCGGCGCGCCAACGCAAAGCGGATTGTGTAAACGGCGCAAACCAGGATCAGCACGGCGTTCAGCGACACGCTGGCGGCTCCCACAAGAGACAGGTATGTGTCGCGCCCCCACGTGAGCCAGAGCCCCCCCAGTGCAAGGGTGCAAGCCAGCACCAAAAAGATGCGGCCAGACCATCTGTGCAGGGTTGGGAGCCGCCGCCGCAGAGCCGGAATGAGCTGTATGAGGCCCGTCAGCGTCATTGCGGCCGCCAGCAAGACGTGACTTGCAAACATCAGATTGCCCGCATCGTCTCCCGGAACATGGCCTTTGATGAGTTGCTTGTCGTTCCACCTTGCAAAGTTTCCCGTGGCTGTGCGGGTGCCATAATGAGCAATGATAAAGGCGATGAAGGCCAGTTGGCCGACCGCAGCAATGCAAAACCACGCTATGCCTGTGCGGCTCAGGAGCTTGTTCCATTTTCCAAGATTTTGTGAAGTGGGTGCCACGCGCAATCCTTCCATGTTTCAAACAGGGAAGGTGTGGTCAGGATCGCCGACAACGTCTTGCCGATTTGGAAATCGGCGAGGATTTCCGCAGAAAACCGTCGATATTGCTCCGGTAAGCTTCTAAGCTTGCCCCCGTTGCTGGCCAACTGGAAGAGATGCTTATGAAGATCGCCCAAATACGCATTGAGAACGATGGCATGTTCAGGCACGGCCTGCCATTTGGTCCAGTTGCTCCGCTTACACTGTATTGGGCGGCGTTTGCGCTTTCGGTATGTGCTTTCATTGCCGAGTATTTCGTCGGCGGCATTGTCCCCCAGCTCGGTGTTGTGCTGGTGCTCATCGGTTTCGTGCCTTGCGGTATGGCCTGGCTTTTGTCGCGCGAATTGTTCCGGCAGGAAACCGAGCGAAAAGCCTGGCCGCTCGTCGTGGTCGTGACGCTCTATTTGACCTGCCTGATCAGTTATGTGGTCCCGGAAGGGCATGCGGGCAGACTGGTCGGAATGGTGGCCAGCATGAAGGGGCTGATTGGGTCAGCCATGCTGCTCATGACTTTCGTGGAGGCCATTGATGGCTTGAAGGCCTCATCTGCGGAGCGACGGTTCCGCTTATGCTTTGCGGGTGGTTATGCCGCGATCGTCTTTGTTTCCCTCATGAACGACCAGCGCGGACTCGATGTTTGGCAGGAAGAGTTCAGGATTGTCGCCGCCACGCTCGCATTGGTCGGTGCAAGCGCGGCAGTGCTCTATCGAAGGCAAAATCCTCTTGCGCAGACCAAGCGGCCAAAGTCAGCGGCAGGACATCCGGCGCTTGCCTTGCGACTAGAGCGTCTGATCGAGACTGATCACGTGTTTCTGGAACCCCAGATAAAAGTCGCCGATGTAGCCGAACGTTTGCGCGAACCGGAATACAAGATCAGCCAATGCATCGTATCCGACCTTGGCTTCGCCAATTTCAACCAGATGATCAATTCCTACCGTATAGCCGAGGCGAAGCGCAGGCTTGCCCGTCCTGATCTTGAGGGTCAGCCTATCCTGTCCATCGCGATGGATTGCGGATTTGGCTCGCTCGGCCCATTCAACAGGTCATTCAAGGCGATGACGGGTCTGACGCCGAGCGCGTATCGCCGGCAGGCGGCGATGCAGTGAGGGCTGGCGATTGGCGCGGTGAAGACTAGACTGCGCGACACAGAATCACTTCCCGCCAAGAAAGGCCGTCTCCATGGCAAACGCTCCCGTCGGATCCAAATCCAACCCGTCCCAGTTCGATATCCTGGACAAGCTGGCCGAGGACGAGCCGTACTTCGTGATCCGAGCGCATGATCCGCTATCTTCGGCGCTGGTCGAGCTGCACGCCTATATCGGCGCAGGCCAGTCCGGCGCGGCCCACAACAAGCTGGCCGAGATCATGGCGATGACGGCCGCCAAGGCCCCGCGCCCGGCCTCCAGCCCGAAATATCGCGAAACCTTCGCCATCTCGCTGGCCATGGAACAGTGGCGCGAGACGCATTCCGGCGATTAAGGGATTTGCCGGTTTGCAGATTGCGCCCGTCACGCTGGAGAACCGTTTCGTACGGCTCGTGCCGTTTGACATTGACGCGCATGCCGAAGCGTTACGGGACATGGCTGAGCGGTCCGGCCAGCGGCTGGCGACGTGGCCGTATTTCAATCCGCCGGGCGACTGGATTTCGGTTTGGGTAAAAGCGATCCGGAAACGTGCGGAGGCTGGCACACTGGTGCCGTTTGCCGTTCTGACGCCGGAGGGTCGCTTCGCTGGGATGAGCGCCTATCTCAACCCGGATGCAGTGTCGGAGAATGTCGAGATCGGCATGACGATTTATGCGCCTGAATTTCAGGGTGGCGCGACAAATCCCGCTTGCAAGCATTTGCTGCTCGGCCATGCCTTTGGTCAGGGAGCAATCCGCGTCTGTTTCAATGTGGATGAACGCAATGCCCGGTCTCGTGCAGCAGTGACCAAGCTGGGCGGCGTGCAGGAAGGCGTCCTGCGCGATAATCGCGTCCTGCCGGATGGTTTTGTCCGCACCACTGTGGTGTTCTCGATCCTCGCCCGCGAATGGCCCGGCGTGAAAGAGGGCCTGGAGGCGCGGCTGGCGCGTTTCGAGAGGAAGGACTGATGGCCGAACCGATCAATCTCAACAAATTTCGAAAAGCGAAAGCCAAGGCCGAGAAAGACAAGTTGGCCAAGGAAAACCGCGCGAAATTCGGACGCACCAAGTCCGATCGATCCCTGGAGCAAGCGCGCGCGGACAAAGCGCGCCGGGAGACCGAAGCCCATCGCCGGGACGATGATCCCGAAGGCCATGGTTAATCAGGTCTTACCAACCGGCCTCTGACTTGCAGAGTGTCTTCCGACTTTGTTTCAAAGCGGGAGGACACGCCAATGGGTCGCATTCTGGGAAAATTCGTGGTGGCCGGTATCGCATTTGCGGCCGGGATCACTTGGGGCATCGTGGCTGACGCGGCTGAAGCCGGTATTCCGATCCGCACGCTGCTTGGTTTTTAGTCTTCCGTTCAGCTAGCCGGTTCTTCCGGATACAGGATCGAATTGATCAGGGCGTCATCCATGCGGCGGCCTGAAACGCGCTCCAGTGCGCTGAAGATCGGCTTGGCCTGTTTGTCTTCCAGCAGGGGGATTGACTGGGCCAATTCGGCGGCGCGGGCATAACGCAACTGGGCCGTGGCCATGTCGCCGCGCGCCTCCGCACATGCGCCCAGATTATGAAGAATGGCAGGGGCGTGGGTCCATTCGCGTCCCAATTCGTCCCACTGTGCGCAGGCCCCCATGAAATTGCCATTCTTGGTGGCCTTCACGGCTGCGGCGAAGCGAGGGTCGTTCTGGGCTTCTGGGGTCAGGCCGTCCGTCATGATTTCGGCGCGCATGGTCTGGTAGTAAGGCGCGATATCATTGCGGAACCGGCGAACGGCTTCCACGGTCGCATCTCGCACCATGCCAATCGGGGCATTGTAGGGATCGTAGCTGGACTGTTGAGGGTCGCGCCAAACGCCGAGGTCATGGCCGCGATCTTCATATTCGGCCACGTCGACGCATGTTTCCCGATTTGCCCCGCCCAGCTGTTGCTGGCTGAAGACCAGCCGGTTGGTGCGATAGTCCACCAGATTGGCGGTGACAACGACTTCGACGGTTTCTTCGCGACATTCCGTTTCAACGATGGCGCGGTGTTCGCAATCGAACAGGCCGTCATATTCAACGCATCGCTTTTCGCGTTCAAAGCGCGTTTCGGCATCCCAGGACTCTATGTCGACCCGGCCCTCATAAATTCCGGCCGGATCGCCGGACGGCAAGGTGAACCAGTAGGATCCATCCAGCGTAACCTGTTCGATCATGTCGGCGAACTCGGCTTCGGCGACATTCCCGGCTGGCCCGCGGAACTGGCCCACGGCGACATCGCGATATTCTGCGGCCTGAGGAAAGCCAGGCGCCATGCGCGCCTCATAGTCATATCCGGGCGTGGCACAGGCAGCGGCCAAAGCGGGCAGGAAGAATAACAGGGCGTGTCTCATGTGGAGAGCCTTCAACAGTTTCAAGTCAGTAGCGTTGAGAGATACTGAACAGACACTGAACCATGCAATGGCTGTCTTTGCGTAGGGGAAAATCTTGACCTTGGGGGAGGGTGCCGCCACCTGTCTCGCAACATTGATGGAGCCCTAAATGACAAGTTCACTGTTCACCCCCTTCAAGATGAAGTCCCTCGACTTGCCTAACCGCATCGTGATGGCCCCGATGACGCGGTCGAAGTCGCCGAACGGCGTGCCGGGCAATGATGTTGCAGACTATTATGCGCGTCGCGCCGAAAACGAGGTTGGCCTGATCCTGACCGAAGGCACCACAATCCGCCGTGGTGGGGCATCGAACGACCCGAACGTTCCGAACTTCCATGAGCCGGACTCCCTGGCTGGTTGGAAAAATGTGGTTGAGAAGGTCCACGCCAAGGGTGGCAAGATCGCGCCCCAGATCTGGCATATGGGCATGGTGCGCAAGGAAGGCAGTGGCCCCAATCCGGACGCGCCGACCGACAGCCCTTCGGGCATGACGCATACCGGTAAAGCTGTGATTGAGGCACCGACATCAGCTGAAGTCGACGACATGGTGCTCGCATATGCTGACGCCGCCGCTGAAGCGGAAAAGCTCGGTTTTGACTGTGTCGAAGTGCATGGCGCGCATGGCTACCTGATCGACCAGTTCTTCTGGGATGTCATGAACAAGCGCGATGACAAGTTCGGCGGCACATCGCTGGTCGACCGCGCCAGCTTTGCCTCTGATATCCTGAAGGAAATTCGCAAGCGTGTCTCTCCGGATTTCCCGATCATCCTGCGCTACTCGCAGTGGAAACAACAACAATATGATGCGCGCCTGGCTACGACGCCGGAAGACCTCGAAGCTTTCCTGAAAGTGTTCGTCGATGGCGGCGTGGACGTATTGCACGCGTCCCAGCGCCGCTACTGGGAACCCGAATTCCCTGAGGTCGATGGCGAAAACGGTCTGAACGGTGCAGGTTGGGCCAAGAAGCTGACTGGCCTGCCCACCATTACCGTCGGGTCGGTTGGCCTGTCAGGCGATTTCATCAAGGCTTTCCAGGGTGAGGGTTCGGGGACACGGTCGCTCGATGACCTCGAAGAGCGCTTGTCGCGCGGTGAGTTTGACCTTGTTGCGGTTGGGCGCGCGCTGCTTCAGGATCCGGCATGGGCCCGCAAGGTGCATGAAGGTCGCCTTGATGAGTTGAACGATTATGATGCAGCGAGTTTGGCAACGCTATCTTAGGTCGATTTAGACTTGCATCCGATCGTCAGGAATGGTTTTGGTTAATTCAGCTGGGCCGAAGGTGGCTATTCCGCCAAGGTCCAGTTGGATGGTGGGGACAGTTTAGGCCATCCCGATACAATTTGACGATGAAGGCGTGTGGGGGACCCGTACATCACACGCACTTTGTCCGCGCTTCGACGCCACCTGCGCGATAGCCGTCTTGTTCGGATGATCTATTCCCCCTTCTGACGCGGGCCAAGCCCGTATCAAAGTGAGATGCCTTCACACCAGCATCTCGCTCGACCCTGCAAGGCCGCGTCCCGCACACCTGACGCGTCCCTGCAGGGTTTTTTTGTGGTCAGTTCGGGTCAGGCGGTGTTGTAGGACTCGGCCAGCCATGCCCTGACTTCAGAGTCGACATCTTCGGCAGATACGAGCCGAACCTTGTGCGTGCACATACTGCCCGGCTTTTCTGCCGCTAAACGATCAGATCAAGTGGTCTTGTCGCTATTGTCGAAGGATTTGGCAGGCGTGCATCGGGCCTCGTCATTGTCTTGCCCGGACATCTGCCTGTCCTTTATGCCGAGCAAGCTGGCCTGGAACTCCTTCAACAGGTCCGCATCCTGTTCAGTAGGATTCTCCAGCTCCTGCAGTGCAGCCACGCGTTCTTCGAGCCACATGGTTGCTTTGGCAGTTCCATCACCGACCACGGGGTTGCATGCAGTAGGATTGGACGGCGCATCTGCCTGTGCGGGCAATAGAGAAGACGCGATGGCAGCGGCTATCAGAAAGACGGGCTTCTTCATCCTCAAGGGTTCCAAATTCAATTTTTGGGAGCATGACATGGCACTGGCATATTCACAATATTCGTGTGTGCCGCAAACCCTGCCCAACGGGGCATTCGGTGCTATATGTTCGCTATGAGTTCTAATCCGAATCGCCTGTCCATTTCCCAAATGGCCGCCGCCAAACCGCCCGCTGCCAAGAGCGAGGCGGAGTATCTGGACGGCCTGAACCCGGAGCAGCGCGAGGCCGTGCTGACGACCGAAGGCCCTCTGCTGGTGCTTGCCGGTGCCGGCACGGGCAAAACGCGCGTGCTGACCACGCGTCTCGCACACATCATCGGCACGCGGCTGGCCTGGCCGTCGCAGACGCTGACCGTGACCTTCACCAACAAGGCCGCCCGGGAAATGCGCGAGCGGGCGCTGAACATGCTGGGCGAGGCGGGCGAGGGCCTGCGCTGGCTTGGCACGTTCCACTCGATCAGCGCGCAGATTCTGCGCAAACATGCCGAACTGGCAGGGCTTAAATCGACTTTCACCATCATCGACACCGATGATCAGGTGCGCCTGTGCAAACAGATCATTCAGGCCGAGAACATTGATCCGAAACGCTGGACGCCGCGCTATCTCGCCAGCCTGATTGATGGCTGGAAGAACCGGGCGCTGACGCCGGACAAGGTGCCGCCGGAAGAGGCTCACCAGTTCGCTGACGGCAAGGGCATCACCTGTTACCAGATTTATCAGGCGCGGCTGAAAGTGCTGAATGCGTGCGACTTTGGCGATTTGCTGATCCACAACATCACGATCTTCCAGAAAAACCCTGATTTGTTGAAGGAATATCACGACAAGTTCCGTTATGTTCTGGTCGACGAATATCAGGATACGAACGTTGCGCAGTATCTCTGGCTGCGCCTTCTGGCACAGGGCTCGCAGAATATATGCTGTGTCGGTGATGATGATCAGTCAATCTATGGTTGGCGCGGGGCGGAAGTCGACAACATCCTCCGCTTCGAGAAGGATTTCCCCGGCGCGCATGTGATCCGGCTGGAAAAGAACTACCGTTCGACCAAGCATATCCTTGCCGCTGCTTCCTCGGTGATCAGTCACAACAAGAGCCGTCTCGGCAAAACGCTCTATGTCGGCGACGACAATGCAATTGATGATATTGACGCCTCCAAGGTGAAGGTGCGCGGCCTGTGGGATGGCGAGGCCGAGAGCCGCCTGATTGCGGACGATATCGAGAGCTGGGTGTCGAAGGGTGGCAGCCATGAGGATTGCGCCGTTCTGGTGCGCGCCTCGTGGCAGATGCGGGCCTTCGAGGAACGCTTCATCATGCTGGGCATACCGTACCGCGTGATCGGGGGCCCGCGCTTCTTCGAGCGCGCCGAGATACGCGATGCGCTGGCCTATTTGCGGCTTGTACGGTCGCCGGATGATGATCTTGCGTTCGAGCGGGTCGTGAACCAGCCGAAGCGCGGCGTGGGAAATACATCGCTCGCCAAGCTGCAATCCTATGCGCGCGAGGATGGCCGAAGCCTGTTCGTGCTGACGCCAATGGTGCTGCAGACTGACGAGATCAAGGGCGGCGCGAAGCGCGGGCTGAACCAGTTCATCGACCAGATCAATCTCTGGCGAGACAAATTGGCCAATGGCATGCCGCATACGGAACTTGCCGAAACGATTCTCGAAGAGTCCGGCTATACTGACATGCTTCAGAAGGATCGCAGCCCGCAGGCGCAGACACGGCTCGACAACCTGAAGGAACTGGTCCGGGCGATGAGCGAGTTCGACTCACTGGCCGGCTTCCTGGAACATATCGAACTGGTCATGGACGCTTCGACCGGCGGGGCCGGGGAAGACCAGGTGCAGATCCTGACCCTGCACGGCGCCAAAGGGCTGGAATGGCCCGTCGTCTTCTTGCCCGGATGGGAAGAGGAAGTCTTCCCATCCCGCCGCAGCCTGGATGAAAGCGGCATGAAGGGGCTCGAGGAAGAGCGTCGGCTGGCCTATGTCGGCATCACGCGCGCGCGTCAGCACGCCTATATTTCCTTTGTGGCGAACCGCCAGATCTATGGCCGCTGGCAGAGCGTACTGCCTAGCCGCTTTGTTGATGAGTTGCCGCATGATCATGTCGAGGCGATTTCAGAGACGGGCTTTTCCGGCATGCCCGGTGGCGAGAGTGGATTCAGCGGATCGGTCGAAGACCTTGGCGAACGTTCGAATTACAAGAGCCCGGGCTGGCAGCGCCTGAAGGAAAATGCGGGCCGGTTCGACACGCGTCCGCCGCGAGACAGTACGACCCTGTCGGCCACTTCAGGCGGACCGGCAACTTTCAAGGTCGGCACACGTATCTTCCATGACAAGTTCGGCTATGGCCGGGTGGCTCATACGGAAGGCAACAAGCTGACCGTGGATTTCGAAAAGTCCGGACGGAAGAAAGTGATCGCCACATTCGTGCAACCCGTTTGATGGTTGACCGCGCGTTCCATTCCGAATTGGATGGGTAAGGCAAAGCGGTGAGGCGATCATGGCCGGTTATCTTGAGAAGCGGCTCTATGAGGGCGAGGTCCTGCGCTATCGCGGCCAGTTCCATTGGCTCGAATATGCCAAGGCATGGGCGATGCTGATTATCTTTGGCATCATCATCTTCGGGATTTTCTATTTTATCGCCCAGATGATCCGGTTGAACACGACCGAGTTTGTAGTGACAGATCGCCGGGTTGTGAAGAAAACCGGGCTCTGGTCAGCCAATGTCGAGGAGATCACGCTCGACTCCATAGAGGGCAGTTCCCTCAACCAAGGCATCTTGGGGCGGATATTTGGCTTCGGAAAACTGTCGGTCCATGGGCGTGGTGAAACCCACATCAATTTCCCCAACATGGCCCATCCCCAGAGGTTTCGGGCTGAAGCGGAAAAATCCAAGCAGACAGCGCTTGCGCCGGGCGGGCCTCTGGTCGGCTGATCTGTTTCGCGAGAAAGGATATGCAGCACCGGGGGCCTGGTCAGGGGGGAGGGAGTCCGGCCGGCCTCATGAAGCGCGATGGGTGGAGGCGCTTGCCCGAAAGGGCGAAGGCTGACCCGGTGCTGCAGTACCTGTTCTCGCATGAACCACGCGAACGCAAACCGAATGGCGCGTTCATCTGAGGCTCATCTGGATTCCTATTCAGCGGCGGGCAGGGACCGGTCAGACGGTTCGTTCTCGTTGGCCGTGGTCTGTTCAGATATACTGTGAGCGGCTGCCTGTTCGCCCCGGACCCGATCCTTCAGACGGCCGGCCCAACGGCGAATACGGTGTGGTGCAAGCAGCCAGACAGGCGTCACCAGCAAGATCATGATTGTAGAAAAGCCAAGGCCAAATACCACGGCCGTTGCCAGTTGGACCCACCATTCGGAGCTGGCACCCCCGAAATTGATCGAGCCTTCGAAGAAGTTCACATTCATCTGAATGATCATCGGCAACAGGCCACAGATGGTCGTGCCGGTCGTCAGCAGGATCGGACGAATACGCTGGGCGGCTGTCGCGACGGCGGCTTCTTCCGGCGTGCGGCCATCGCTGAGCAGACGGTTATACGTGTCGATGAGGACGATATTGTTATTCACCACGATCCCGGCGAGCGCGACAATGCCCGTACCGATCATCAGCTGGGAAACGTAAGGCAGGACGAGCTGGATACCAACGAGCACACCGGCTGTGGAGATGATTACCGCCGTCAGGGTCAGGAAGACCTGCCAGAAATTGTTGAACTCCCACAGCAGGATGATGGCCATCATGAACAGCATGGCGAGCAGGGCCCCCTGGAAGAAGGCTGCCGCATCGGCGCTATCTTCGTCCGCGCCTTCAAAGCGTACCTCCACCGTGCCGGGAATATCCTGTTCGGCAACCCAGGCCTTGACCTCTTCGACGATCGCAGCGCCTGCACCCTGTTCCAAGGCATTGGCGCGGACATCCACGACCCGGGCTCCATCACGGCGCGTAATCTGGCTGACCCGCGGGGCGGGCACGCGCTCGACAAACAATGAGAGCGGAACATTGCCGCGCGGCGTGGCGATACGAAGATCGTCAATTGCGCTGGCGCTGCGGTCTGCCTGTGGGAAGCGGACGCGGATGTCGACTTCGTCATTGGCATCGTCCGGCCGATAGCGACCGACGAGCACGCCATTGGTGATTAGCTGTACGGCTGCGCCGACCTGGCTGATATCGAGTCCATACTTGCCAGCTTCGGCACGGTCGACTTCGAGTTGGTATTCGATACCGGGCAGAGGGCGCGTGTCTTCAACTTCGCGCAGGTCAGGTCGGGAATCGAGGTAGTCGCGGATCATGCGCGCAGTGGAATTGAGGGAGGCGGCATCCTCGGAGAGTAGAGCGATCTGAATGTCCTTGCCCGAGGGTGGGCCTTGTTCGCGGGCGGCGATTTCGAAGCGAAGGCCAGGAATTTCAGCCAGCCGGGTGCGGATGTTCGCGAGTGTGCGGCGGCCATTGTGCACGCCATCGGCCGTGGCCAAGTCGACCAGTAGCTGCCCAACCGTGTCGGTCGGCTTGCTGGATGATCCGTCCGGCGAAAAGATCGCGCCACCGGAGGCGCCGGCTTCGGTCGAGATGTCTTCAACGCCGTCCATGCCGGTAATTGCCACTTCGGCCCGTTTGACAAGAGAAAGCTGTTCTGCGGTGGAGAGGCTGCCCTGAGCCTGAACGAACACGAAGGCTTGTTCAGGTTCGACATCCAGAAAGAGTTCGGTCTTGTGCGGTGTCGAGCCAAACCAGACAAAGATCATCATGACCCCGGCAATGGCCACGCCCGTCACAGCCAAAGGATGCGCCAGCAGCACTTTCAGCAGGCGAACATATCCGCCAAGCCAGCCGGTAGCCTCCGACGGATCGGCGTCTGCCGCCAATGCCGCCAGACTCTCATCGGTACCATCAGGCCGTGCGCCGATCACCGAACCGAGCACCGGCAGGAAGATCAGCGCCATGACCAGCGACGCCGACAGAACGAAAATCAGCGTAATCGGCAGATAGGCCATGAACTTGCCAGGCATTGAGTTCCAGAACAGGAATGGGATAAAAGCCGCAAGGGTTGTCGCGGTCGATGCAACCACTGGCCAGAACATCCGCTTGCCGGCCATGCCGTAAGCCTCTTTCCGGTTGAGGCCCTCGGCCATTTTTCGGTCGGCATATTCGGTTACGACAATGGCGCCATCGACCAGAATACCCACCGCGATGACCATGCCGAACATGACCATCATGTTGATCGTGTAACCAAATGCCCCAAGAAGCAGGAACGCCATCACGAAGGAGGCGGGGATGGAGATACCCACCAGCAGCGCGGAGCGCCAACCAAGTGCGGCCACACAGATTATCATCACCAGCATGACAGCGGTGATGATCGAGTTCTGGAGTTGTCCCAGCTGATCCCCAATCAGTTCCGAGGCGTCTGATGTGATGCGGACATCGACCGTGTTGGGCCAGCTTTCCTGCTGGGCCGCGACGGTGTCGCGCACGAAATTCGCCGTGTCGAGAATGTTGGCACCGGAGCGTTTGACGATCTGCAATTGCAGGGAGGGTTGGCCGTTGAACGTCGCGTAGCCGGTTGCGTCCTTGTAAGTGCGGCGGATTTCGGCCACGTCCGACAGAGTCACCGTGGCATTGTCAGAGCGTTTGACCGGCAGGTTGAGCGCATCCTGGGCGGATCGGATCAGGCCGGGCACCTTGACGGCAAAGCTGCCTTCGCCGGTGTCGATCTGGCCAGCCGGGACGAGCTGGTTGTTCGCGGTCACGACGGCGTAGATGTCCTGATAGGACAGATTGTAAGTTTCAAGTTTGACGGGATCGACCACAATTTCGAGCACGTCTTCGCGCTGGCCAATAATGTTGGCTTCCAGCACGCCCGGATTGCGCTCCAGCATGTCCTGCAGGGTCTCGGCAATCTGGTTCAGTCCGCGCTCAGGCGCCTGGCCGAACAGGTTCACGACCATGATCGGGAATTGTGAAGCATTCACTTCGGTGATGATGGGCTCGCGGGCATCAGCCGGGAAGAACCGTTTGGCCAGATCGACCTTGTCCTTCACGTCCAACACTGCCTGATCGACATCGGTTTCGATTTCGAATTCCAGAACCAGTTGTCCAGCGCCCTCTGCGCCGATGCCGATAAAGGTTTTCAGGCCCTCAAGAGACTGGATTTCCTGTTCGATGGGTTTGACCAGAAGGCGCTCGGCATCTTCTGGAGTCACGCCAGCCAGCGGCACCGTGATGCCAACAAAAGGAATTGGAATGTCCGGATCCGCTTCCTTGGGCAATCCGATATACGTCGCCGTACCGGCAATGATGGCGCAGATCAGGATGGACAACACCATCCGCGCGCGGCCGATGGCACCCTCGACGATCTGGGTCATGGCTGGGCACCGCCTTGGGGAACAGGTTTCACTTCGACCCCTTCAGCCAGGTAGTCCTGGCCAATAGAGATCAGTCTGACCGTAGCGGGCAGGCCTGTGACCCACGCGCCCTCAGGCGTCTCATCAATCACTTTGATGGGCGCGAACTGTACCGTGTTCTGGTCGTCGACGTAGCGTACGCCGAGTTCGCCAGCGTCCGACAATGTCAGAAGGCCGGGAGAGATCAGCGTCGCTGGCACCTCGCCCATTGGAATAAAGAGTTCTGCCGTGACACCCGCGGCGACCGGATCGTCGCCTGTGTCGAGTTCACCCTCGATCAGGAAGGTGCGCGTGCCCGCGTCGGCCGTGCGTGAGACATAACGCAGCGTGGCCGGATAGGTCTTGCCGCTGGGCAGGCGGGCGGTGCCGGTCATGCCGGTCGTCAGTTGGCCGGCATTGGCCTCGGCCACTTCGACCGCGACAATAACCGGGTCCATGTCGACCATGGTGCCGCAAGGCTGACCGGGTGAAAGATAATCACCAGCTTCGGCCAAGCGGTTTTCAAATATTCCGTCGAACGGAGCCCGAATCTGTGTCTTGGAAAGTTCCACCCGCGCGGCGTTCACCGAGGCTTCTGCAGCGTCGAGAGCTGCCTTCGCGGAGGCTTCATTATTGGCGGGGGCCAGGCCTTTTTCGGCCAATGTTCTTGCCGCCTCGAAATCGATCCGTGCAGCGTCGCGGCGAGCTTCAGCCTCTTCCAGACGGGCGGCGCGGGCTTCAACATCCAGCCCGCAGAGCAGCGTGCCCCGTGAGACGCGCGTACCTTCGCGCACGGGCGTCGAGGTTACGTTGCCCGCGGTTCCAGCTTTTACCGTCACCGATTTATCGGGGGCCGTCAGGCCCTTGGCCTTGAGGCGGATGCCGTGAGTTTGTGCCGAAACCGTGAAAGTGACCGCTTCGGGCGCGACCTCGCTGGCTTCCAGCCGGACATCTTCATGCTGCGTGCTGATGTCGCCCCGAATGACACTCCGGATCACGAACCAGGCCAGTAGGCCGACAAAGATAGCAATGGCAATTTTTAAGGATCGGTTCACGGTTCAGTCTTTCGCACGGCTGGCGCTGTATCAGATATAGGGCGCGGCGTCGCCTGAATAAGGTCGCCACTCGATCATAGTTAACAGCCGATTGTTGCAATCCGGCAAAGCTGGCGCGCAGATTTCAGGTTTCAGTGCAAGGTGTGATTAATAAATGCCCCGATCAGCGAGGGCAGAGTCAGATCCAGCGTCGCCAGCGGAAGATGGCCAGCATCAGGATGGTCGCCACCGCGAGCGCCCCGACCAGGATGGCAAATGCGCCGGCGCTTTGAACCCCCGGCATGCCGCCCACATTAACGCCGAAAAGGCCCGTCACGAAGCTGATCGGCAGGAAGACCGCTGACAGGATCGAGAGCACGAACAAGCGCTGGTTCATCACTTCCGCGCGTTCCTCTATCACCTGTTCCTGCAACACGGTGCAGCGGTCCCGGATCGTGTCGAGTTCTTCCGCCAGACGTGTGACCCGATCAGCGGACTCGCGGAGGAACAGCAGATCATGATCGGAGAACAAGCCGGACTGGGTGCCTTCGCGGACAAGCTGGGAAAGTGCCTCGCGTTGGGGCAAAATATAGCGACGTACCTGCAATACGCGGCGGCGCAACTCCGACAGTTTGGAGCGCGGGAGACGCGTACCAGGATCAAGCAGATCATCCTCGAACTGGTCCGCCTGTTCATCGAAACGCGACACTTCCGGTTCCATCCGGTCGGTCAACGCATCGGCAAGGGCGGCAACAAGGCCGCCCGTTGAATTGGGCGCATTGCCCTCTTTGACCTTCAGTTCGACATCGCGCGTCGCCTGGATGGGCTTGGCGCGCAACGTGATCAGAGAGCCTTCGCTGGCCCACATGCGCAAGGCCAGCATGTCTTCCAGTGCTTCGCCTTCGTTCAGGTTCATGCCGCGCAAATTGATCAGGAAACCAGCACCATGCCGGGTCGAGCGCGGGCGAGTGTCTTCCTGAAGCAGCGCCTCGGTGGCGATACGGTCCAGCCCGCTCTGGCGAGCGAGCCAGGTTCTCACTTCCGGCGACAAACGGTTGAGGTGCAACCAGTGGCGACTGAACTCATTCAATCGGCCGGAGGTCACATCCTCCCAGTTCAGCGATGCGATGGTGCCGTCAGCCGCCATTCCGTAGCCGAAAACCAGCGGCGCCGTCATTGCGTCAGTTGAGGAAACAGAGGGCGACACCATGCAGGATCAGAGCGCCGAGACTGGCGGCGTGCGCGCAATCCAGGGGCGTGTCATTTCGAGCTGCATGGCCAGTTCAAACAGCAGGCCATCCTCGCCCCGTTTGGCAGAGAACATGGAGCCGATCGGCAGGCCGCCCGACGACCATGACAAGGGCACGCTCATCGAGGCTGCGCCTGCAACGTTCATCGGCGCAGTGAAAGCGGCAAAGTTCAGAACACTCTCCATGACCGCGTCGAAATCTCCATCCGGGGCCTGTTCGCCAATCGGTACGGCGGGGCTGCCTGTTACGGGTGTGAGTAGCACATCCATGTCGCTGAACCAGTCGTCATAGACGGCTTCGAATGCCTTGAGATACGCGATCGTGTCTTCCATTTCCGACTGCCGCGCCTGGAACATGGCGGCCAGGCCGAGCGTCCATGGCTCGACAATGTCGGGCCCGATCGGCTTGCCGGAATAGGCGCTGGCCTGTTGGGCAAACTCGGCGGCGCCAGCCGCCCAGTAGAGCAGGAACTTGTCGGTGAACTCCTTGCCGTCGAGCGGAACTTTGAAGTCGATCACCTCATGGCCCAGATCCCGGCAGAGCTGCGCGACGTCCTCAAGCGCTGCGGTGGTTTCAGGGGACACGCGTGTCCCGCTGATCGAGTCCGGTGCGAAGCCAATCCGTAGCGGACGGTTCAGGGTCGATATGTCTCCGAGGGGTGCATAGGTCCCGTCATTGGTCTCCGCCACACGAAACAGCTCAATGGAATCCTGCACCGTGATGGTCACGGCATGGTTGACCGAGATATCGACAGGCGGAGCGTTGGCCGCGTCCCGCTTGTCCAGTCGGGCACGTGATGGCTTCAGCCCAAAAACACCACACGTAGAAGCGGGAATGCGGATGGATCCGCCGCCATCGCTGGCATGCGCGAACGGGACGACACGTGCGGCCACGAGGGCGGCTGCGCCGCCGGACGATCCGCCCGGAATTCGGGATAGGTCCCAAGGATTGCGGGTCGGGCCTGTTACGAGCGGCTCGGTTGATGAAATGAGCCCCATTTCGGGTGTCGTGGATTTACCGAGAGAAACGACTCCTCCCTTTCTCCACGCTGCGGCAAAGGGGGAATCCTCCTGGGAAATATTGCCCACGAAAGCGCGGCTGCCCCACATGGATTGCGTGCCCTTCCACCCGACAAGGTCTTTCATGAATGTGGGCACGCCACTGAACGTTCCCGGCGCGGGGACGGCTGCGTCGCGCAAGGCCTGGTCAAAGCTGTCGGTGGCGATCGCATTGAGATCGCCATTCACGGCCTTGGCGCGAGCGATGGCTTTTTCCGTTTCTACGAGCGAAGTGGTTTCGCCGGAGGCAATTCGGGCGGCGATGGTGAGACCGCTTTCCCAACCGGCTGGTGGGACAGCTTTTGCTGCCACGGGACCTGTCGGCACGGTGGCTGCGGCGTCGCTCGGCGTTTGTCCGCATGCCGCAAGTGTCGCGATGGCTGCCCCGCCCAGCAGAGCTTCCCGCCGTGAAAATCCAGTCATTCTATTCCTCCCAATTCCCATTTTTAGCGAAGCCTGTAACGGGAATTGGAATTTCGCAACCACCAAATCGTGGAAAAGCCGCGCGAAATTGCGCGGCTTTTCAATATTTCTGATCTGGTGGTGCCTATTGAATAACGCCGCACGCCACTCGCGCACCGGCGCCGCCAATAGGCTGGGTCATGTGGTCGTCTTCGGCCTCATGGATGATGAGCGCCGAGCCGTCTTCATCCAACAGGGAGTCGAGTGCGGTCAGGCGTGTGAACGCCTCATATCCGGCCGAACCATCTTCCGCGACCCAGATATTTGGCAGGTCGCCGGCTTCCGGTCCCTTCGGATTGAGCAGGCCATGCGCTCCTTCGATCTTTCCATGATGACCGCCGGATGCCTTGAACACGCCAACATCTTCGCACGTGCCGGTGCCGTGTAAATGGATGCCGTGCCAGCCGGGCGTCAAGCTGCCGGAATTGAGTTCAACACGAATCATTTCGCCATTCGGACCATCGAGAAAATTCGCGGTGCCGATCTCCGTGCCTTCCGAGCCAATGATGGAAGCCGTCGCGGTCATCATGGACGGGAACACGCCCTCATCCGGCCCGGGCATTTCGTCTGTCGTTGGCAAGCCATTGTCGCTGTCGGGCATCTCCTGCGGGGTCGCGCCTTGCTGTCCGCAAGCGGCAAGGGCGATGGCGAGTGAGGCGATTGCAGTTCGAGTGATCATGGGGGTCTCCTGTCAGCGGGGTTCTGATATAGGCGTAACGTCTATTTGGCAGGAAGGCTCCATATCGTGAAGGACCGCGCGGATAAATTGCTCGTTAGTCTGGGGTTGTTCGACAGCCGAGCCTCTGCGCGCGCCGCGATTGAGGCAGGCAATGTGACGGCTGGCGGCGTCGTGGTAACCAAACCATCGCAAATGCTGTCACGCGACGACCGCATCGAGGCACAACCGGCGCACCCTTACGTATCGCGAGGGGGATTGAAACTGGCGCACGGCCTGAGCGCTTTTGCCGTTGATCCGGCTGGGCGCGTTTGCCTTGACATCGGGGCGTCCACAGGTGGTTTCACAGACGTGCTGTTGCGGGCCGGTGCGACGCATGTCGTCGCGGTCGATGTCGGGCGAGGCCAGCTTCACTCCTCTCTTTCCGATGAGGACGGCGTCACGAGCCTGGAAGCTCAAGACGCCCGCACCCTGACCGGAGAGATGCTGGGCGACACGCCTTCCTTGCTCGTATGCGATGCGAGCTTCATTTCGCTCGAAAAGCTGCTGGCCGTTCCTCTGTCGCTCGCGGCTGAGCGGGCGGAAATTGTCGGCCTGTTCAAGCCGCAATTCCAGGTTGGTCGGGAAAACATCGGCAAGGGCGGACTGGTCACAGATTCCGAAAAGGCAGACTTGGCGGCGGACGTTTTCGCGGAATGGATGGCCGGGCAGGGGTGGCCAATCCAGTCATGGACACAAAGCCCTATCACCGGGGGCGACGGCAATGCCGAACGCTTGTTTTATGCGGTGCGAACCTAGTTCCGTCGCCTAGTAGTTCTCGTCCCCGAAACCGTCATTGATCTCCCATGTGCCATCATAGGGATCGCGGCATGCGGTGATCGGGTCGCGGATGACCTGACCATCGGGCAGCCGCGTTTCGCGCTCAATCGTGCGGCACTCGATATCGGTACCCGGTTGGGGCGGCAGGGTCGGTCCCGCAGTCGTTGACGCCGGATATGTGCGGCTTGGCGGCGGCGTGTTGGGATAGTTCATGATCTCCGGTCCGCCATACAGGCCGTCGGTTGTGCGCGGAATGCCGCCGGCTGGATAGGTACCGCTCGTGGCCGCTCCATAAGGTGTTGCAACCTGACAGGGTCGGCTTGTGTCTTCTGCAATGGCTCCGCCAGCAAGACCGCCCACAATCGCGCCGAGAATGGCGCCCGCAGCGACTTCATCAGAGTTTCCGTTGCCATGGTGGTATCCGCCGTGACGCCGATGACCGCGATAGCCTCTATGGCCGCGATACCCTCTGTGACCCCGGTAGTGGTACGCATCGCCATCATCCACATTATTGCCGATTGCCCCGCCGATCAGGCCGCCCGCAATCGCGCCGACGAGCACGCCCGCAAACTGGTCATCCTTGCGCTGGCGCTCACATTGGACGTTCTGGACAGGGGGATTATAGGTGTAGCCATATCCGCTTTGGGCCGAGGCCGTAGCCGGTATGGCAAGACTGGCCATGGCCAGCGCTCCGATGAACAGCGAGTGGGATTTCATCGCAATACTCCTTGTCGCGGATACACGCCCGCCAGTGTCAGACTGGCATACTGCGGGGCGGAACCTGAACAGTAGGTGAAAACTGGACGCCGGGTACACCTGGCCACATATTGACTGAATGGGAGTGTTCGACATCGCCACCCGCACCGCTGGCCGGGCGCGTTACGCTGCTGCACAAGGGCTGCGGTCGGCTTGGTATGGCGCGCAGATGAGCGCGGCGCGTCGGCGTGCCAGCGGCTTTGATCGCCCGGGTGAACCAGCGTTCCAGCCCACCAGAGGCCAGCCCAACCTTGCTGTCCTGCGCCGAGCCTATTTCGAACTGTTCATCAAGGACCGCCTGAATGTTGAGGCAGGGCTGTATCCAGCGCCATCGGATGTGCGCCTGAAGGATTTGCCGAAAGCGTTGAGATCGGCGCGGGCTTTCCGGGAAGATGTCGAGGACGTTGATCGGCGCCGATTGGAACGCAATGGAACGGAAGTACGGCAACAGGTGACCGACGAGCATAACCGGTATCCCGCCTACTATCTCCAGAATTTCCACTATCAGTCCGGCGGCTGGTTTACCGAGGACAGCGCCGATATCTATGACACTCAGGTCGAAGCATTGTTTACTGGCACAGCAGATGCGATGCGCCGCGCCGTTCTGGCCGAGATTTCACGGGAGCTCAGGGGACGCGACCAACGCGGTGTCAGCCTGTTGGATGTGGCGTGCGGCAATGGCCGCTTCCTGTCGCAAGTGATGCAGGTATATCCAAGGTTAATGGCGAGCGGGCTGGACCTGTCACCGACCTATACCGACGCCGCCCGCACACGTCTGAAACCGTGGAAACAGGTAGAGATCCTGCACGAGGCGGCCGAGGCGATGCCCGTAGAGGACAATAGCCTCGATATGGTGGTCTCCATTTTCCTGTTCCACGAATTGCCGCCCCGCGTGAGGGAGAAGGTGCTGGCGGAAATTCGACGAGTCCTGAAGCCGGGCGGTCTGTTTATCCTGGCAGATAGCGCGCAATTTGGAGACTATTCGGACCTTGATGGACTGTTGGAATATTTTCCCCACGGTTTCCACGAGCCATACTACAAAAGCTATCTGTCCTGGGACGCCGTACAAGCATGCGATTTGACAGGATTGGTGCCTGAAACGCAGTCACTGGCATTTCTTACAAAAATCAGCACCTTCCGGCGATCATCATAACGCCTTGAAATGAAACTTTTTTCCAGAGGTACGGGCGCTGCTTAATTCTGTATGAAAAAATATTGATTTGCGCGAATGGAACATGACAGTAATATGACAGTTACGTTGCGGTCATGTGACACGAACTATTTACCAGGAATGAAAGGAGCCACCTATGGCAGTCCTAGATCATAATGATAATCACGTTTCCTGGCTGGCGCACAGGGACCTGACCCTCAACGAGTCGAACCTGCGCGTCCTGCGGGGAGCCATGCTGGCACTGGCAGGCGTCGTCGGGGTGAGTCTCGCGATCGCGCTCGATCCGATCTTTAACCTGTTCGCCTAAACGCCAACGGGGCTAGAAGCTCGGAAGCTTACCTGTCCCCATGAGGGGCATGGCAAAAGCCAGAATGATCGAAATGATGAGGCCGAGGAAGGCACGTCCGGCATCGCCGAGAACGTCTTTCACGGCCTCATTCTTTTCGCGCAGATGCGCGACGTAGGAGATCGCGAGTTCGCGACCGGCCAAAAGGCCAAGGAATACCCAAGTCGTGCTCATCGGCACATTGCTGACCTCTTTGAACAGGAACAAGATTATTCCGTAGATCAGGTCGACGATTGTCGCGGCGCGGACATCCACCGTGTTGATCTTGCGTTCCACAATCTTCTGAATCTGGCCGCCGCGCGTGGCGAAGATGTAGCCTTGGATGGCCACAAGCAGGATCGCACCGAAAATGACGTAGCCGAGCGAAAAGGCCACATGCGTTTCGTCCCCAGTGACTGTGACTGTTCGCGGCAGGTAAACGAAGATATTCGCCAGATCCTGCATCAGCCATTGTGACCAGAGGAAGGTCGTCGTTAGCCACTGGAATGTGATCCAGTAGGGCCAAGGCAATTCGTCTTTCGTATGAAAGACCCAACGCTCGAACGTGCGGGAAATTATTATCCAGATCACAGCGCCGCACGCGAACGCCACGACATAGCCCATTGCCGACTTGATGATCATTTTCTCAAGGATGCCATCGCTGGCAGACCCGCCCGACAAGGCAAACAGGGTCAGCACCAGGAAGGTCGTCGACACAGGGATGCCAAATCGAGTCAGGAATAGCAGGACCAGTGGAGGCAGGGCGTGCCACCATTGAATGCCGGGCATCAGCACCGCGGTGCGATCCCCTTCACCTGGCAGCACAGACAATTTGTCGAGACGTTCGTAGGCAACGTCTCCCTGGCCATTGAAATACCCGTAGAAGAGCACGGCCAACAGAATTGCGCTGGCAAAAATCCACAGGACCCACCAGGGACGCTTTGCATTCGAGGACAGGAATGTCCCCAGTGTCTGGATCGAATCATTCGCGACGACGGCGTAGCACGCCAGCATAAATCCAATGATGCCGAAAATTTCTACGCCACCCATTACGCCAACCCATCGCTATTTGAATACTGAACGCGAGGTAGCAGGTTCAATGTGCAATGCCGATAGCAGGTATGTGAACTTACTGTGACATGCGCATTTGCGGTCATTTTCCCGTCTGCCCTCTATGTCGCAACTTCGCGTCGGCCAGCACACAGGCGAGCATCGCCTCCGCCACCGGCACCGCACGAATGCCAACACAGGGATCATGCCGTCCGATGGTGCGTACGTCCACCTCCTGACCGTCACGCGTGACAGTCTGGACGGGGGTAAGGATGGAAGATGTTGGTTTGATTGCGATTCGCACGACGATCGGCTGACCGGTTGAAATGCCGCCCGCAATGCCGCCATTATGGTTGGACAGGAAACGGGCGCCGTCATT
Source organism: Hyphomonas sp. UBA3195 (assembly GCF_002366485.1). Lineage (NCBI taxonomy): Bacteria > Pseudomonadati > Pseudomonadota > Alphaproteobacteria > Hyphomonadales > Hyphomonadaceae > Hyphomonas > Hyphomonas sp. UBA3195. Next base: position 126,966 of record NZ_DEXB01000028.1, on the reverse strand, counting down.
GCCAGTGCGCATCTGGTCGGCGTTTTCCTCACCGGACAAAGCCGCGGCGGCAAAGCCTTCGCCGATTTCCACGCCCTTGGCCGCATTGATGCTCATCATGGCACCCGCGAGTTCGCTATCCAGTTTTCCGTATATGGGCGCGCCCCAACCGGCAGGAATCCCCGTCGCTTCGACCTCTACAATTGCGCCAGCAGAGCTTCCAGCCTTGCGAGTTTCGTCCAGAAAGGTCTCCCAGACGGGCACCATTTCGGCGTCAGGACACCAGAATGGGTTCGATCGCGTTTCATCCCAGTTCCAGCGCGAGCGGTCGATGGCATGGGGGCCGATCTGGACGACAGCGCCGCGCAAGAAGATTCCGTCGCCAAGAACGCGGCGCGCCACCGCGCCTGCAGCTACCCGCGCGGCAGTCTCGCGCGCACTGGAGCGGCCACCGCCGCGATAGTCACGGACGCCATATTTCTGATCGTAGGAATAGTCGGCATGACCGGGGCGGTACCGATCACGGATCTCACCATAATCTTTCGAGCGTTGATCTGTATTTTCGATCATCAGCGAGATCGGTGTGCCTGTGGTGACAGGGCCGCCGGTCCGGTCATCCTCAAAGACGCCGGACAGGATTTTCACCTGATCGGGTTCCCGACGCTGGGTTACGAATCGCGAGGTGCCGGGGCGGCGCTGGTCGAGGAATTGCTGAATGAAGGCCTCATCCAGCGGAAGACTAGGCGGGCAGCCATCGACCACGCATCCGAGTGCGGGCCCGTGGCTTTCGCCCCAGGTGGTCACGCGGAAGAGGTGGCCGAACGTGTTGTGAGACATGGCTGCCCGTTTCAGTATTGAGTCAGGGCCTAGCCGAGCAGGTCCTGAACAGCTTCGCGCTCTTCGCGCAGTTCTTTCTCGGTCGCATCCATGCGGGCGCGCGAGAATTCACCGATTTCGAGACCCTGGACGATCTCGTACTTGCCGTCCTTGCAGGTGCACGGGTAGCCGTAGATGACGCCCGGCTCAATGCCGTAAGAGCCATCGGACGGGATGCCCATGGACACCCAGTCACCAGCTTCGGTGCCGAGGGCCCAGCTGCGCATATGATCGATGGCGGCTGACGCAGCCGAAGCGGCCGAAGAGGCACCACGTGCCTTGATGATAGCTGCGCCGCGCTGCTGCACGTCCGGGATGAACGTGTTTTCGTACCAGTCCTGATCGACCTTGGAGAGGGCAGCTTCGCCTTTGACGGTGGCGTGATGCAGGTCTGGGTACTGAGTTGAGGAATGGTTGCCCCAGATTGTCATCTTCTTGATGTCGGTATTGTGGGCGCCCGTCTTCTCAGCCAGTTGGCTCATCGCGCGGTTGTGGTCGAGACGGACCATGGCGGTGAAGCATTTCGGATCCAGATCAGGCGCATTCTGTTGTGCGATCAGGGCATTGGTGTTGGCCGGGTTGCCGACGACAAGCACTTTCACGTCTCGGCTGGCATGATCATTGATCGCCTTGCCCTGTGGGCCGAAGATACCGCCATTTGCAGACAGCAGGTCCTTGCGTTCCATGCCCTGTTTGCGTGGCATCGCGCCGACGAGCAGGGCAAAGTCGCAATCCTTGAACGCAACATTCGGGTCGTCAGTGGCGACGATATTGTTCAGGAGCGGGAAGGCGCAATCGTTCAATTCCATGACCACGCCCTCGAGCGCGCCGAGCGCAGGCGTGATTTCCAGCAGGTGAAGGTCGACCGGCTGGTCAGGTCCAAGCATGTTTCCAGCGGCAATGCGGAACAAGAGCGCATAACCGATCTGGCCTGCAGCGCCAGTTACAGCGACTTTCACGGGCTTTTTCATGGGAGAGTCCTTCTTGCATAGGGTGATTTCGCGGCATCAATGACGAATTTGTCAGAGAAGGGCAAGCGGCCATGCGCCTATGCCGCAGGATGTCGCCGCCGTAGCGGTATGACTCCGCGCCCGATTGGCCTATATGACGGCCAGCCCCCACAGCCTGACGAGCGGACAGATCGATGAGCCAGAGCGACCAACCCGATATCATTCCCCCTTCACCCAGCGCGACGGATTATCTGACCGACCCGTCGGGAAAACCCCTGATTCCAGACGTGGCTGACCCGATAGCCCTGTTCAAAGAGTGGATGGCGGCGGCGCGCGAAGCCGAACCGAATGATTCCAACGCAATGTCTCTGGCGACCGTGGACGCTGACGGCATGCCGGATGTCCGTATTGTATTGTTGAAAGAGGTGACTGAGGCGGGGTTTGTTTTCTTCACCAATCTCGAAAGTGCCAAAGGCCAGCAACTGACCGAGACCCCCAAAGCAGCGCTTGGCTTTCATTGGAAGAGCCAGCGCCGGCAGGTGCGGGTGCGCGGGACGGTTATGCCAGTCTCCGAAGAGGCCGCCGATGAGTATTTTGCCACCCGTGCCGCCCAGAGCCGTATCAGCGCCATCGCGTCTGACCAGTCGCGTCCACTGGCCGATCGGGCCGAGTTCGAACAGCGCGTGGCTGAACTATCGGAAATCTTCGGCGACGGACCAGACATTCCCCGCCCCGAATTCTGGGGCGGGTTCCGTGTCGTGCCGGTCGAGATCGAGTTCTGGCAGGACCAGGCTTTCCGGATGCACGACCGGCTGAAGTTTGTCCGCTCAAACGAGGGTTGGACCACCGGTCGACTCTATCCGTAGCGTTCCGCTGCCAGATCAAACGATTCCGTTCGAGACGGCTTCGATGACAAGGTGCGGGACGCCATCACTGGTCTTTGCCCATGACACGCCATCACCACTCACCATGGCGGTCACGCGCTGGCGAAATCCCGAGAAGCTCTCGAACTCAACCACATCTACCGGCGTGTCGAAGTGCAGGGTCACTTCGTACCCCATGCCACCCGCCAGTTCGCGGATTGCATGCACGCGCCCCTCAAAGGATTGTTTGAGGTAGCGGCCCGAGATGCGGTCACCCAGCTGGCAGGGTGCCTCGGGTTTGTTCGACAGGCGCGCCGATGCGGTATTCCAGTCGCGGTAGCCGAGTTCAGTCGCGACGAGCTCAAGTGCTCTCGCATGTGAGATGGACGTACCGGCATTTGCCTGTTCTGTCCGTATGTCGCGGGCACGGGCCTTGGCCTGTTCGCGCGTTGTTATTGAAATAGACATTGGAAACATCCTTGTCCGGGCAGTCGCTTCTCAGCGGGGCTCGCCTTGCCGCGGGACTGCCGGATGGACCGGTGTTCCGTGATCAAAAGTCGCGGCGCGGAGTGCGCCGGGGGATCTTCACCGAAAGACCAAAGGCCTTGCGAGCGGCGGGCGTCCCAGAGCCCGCGCGCCTCATACGTCTGGGAAGACGTTGCGTCAATCATTGTCACCAGACATTTGCCGTGAGTAAGTGACGGCAGGGCGTACGGAAACGATGCGCCGTTAGGGGAGGTACACCACATAATGAAACGCGGACTTCAGATTGCCCTTGGCATTTTCTCACTCATTCCCGCTATTTTTGCCCTGATGGGCTTTCTGCACGGGGCGGAACGATTGTCCCCGGCAGGCGTCACGACAGAACTGGACAATCAGTATCGGTACTTCTCCGGTATGTATCTTGTGGTGAGCTTCCTGATCTGGTCGATTATTCCATCCATCGAAAAACAAGGGCGGCTTCTTCTGGTGGTTAGCGCAGCCATATTTATCGGAGGGCTCGGTCGTCTTGTCTCAGTGATGACCGTCGGTCAGCCCGCGCAGGACCAGATGGTCGCGCTGGGTATCGAGCTGGTTGTGCCTGTGATCTTTGTGCTCTGGCAACGGATGGTTTCTGCCCGAGCCTAGCCACCACACGCGGCGATGGCGGTGTCATCTGCGGTCATTGCCGCGGCCGCTTCGAGCGGCCGGTCAGTGGCCAGCATGACGAGGCCGTCATCGGCAAGATCCTGAAACTCCGATCCGTTGCCGTCGGCCAGATAGATATCGTCCAATCGCTCGCCGGAACGACCCAGCGTGCCGAAAGCGGATTCGACATCATTGCGGGCATTGCGATCCCAGGCTGCGGCATCGGGGCGGCCAGTGCCGGTCCAGGCGATCAGTCGACGGGAGTCCACACCGCGTGCCTCAAGTGCCGCAATGTCACGGCCGCCGCGTGCCGAGGCGGTCATCATGAAATGGGGGTCGATGGCTGCGATTTCGGCGGCTTCGTCATCATTGTAGGAAATCATGATGATGTTCTCTTCCGCGCCCGCCGCATAAACGGTCTTGGCCATATTGGCGAAGCTTGTAGTCTTCTTGCGGTCGAGTTCCAGAATGGCGCCGCTGTTTCGGGCCCAGATCAGGGCGTCGGTCAGCTTGGGCGGGCTAAAGCGCGTGTGACGATCATCATTGTCGACCAGGGTCAGGCCCGACAGTTCTTCCCAGCTGATATCGGAGACATAGCCCCGGCCGGTCGTCGTTCGGTTCAGCCGGTCATCATGCATCAGGGTCAACACGCCGTCTCGGGTTTCGGCGACATCAATCTCGAAGATCCGGACCCCGTTGTCGAAATTGAACTGCATCGTCTCAATGGCATTCTCAGGATAGCCCGGCGCAGGGCCCCCGCGATGCGCAGCGATCACCACGCCTCCGTTTTCACGCAGGCAGTCGAAATAGTCGGGCAGGGGCATGCGCGCAGAAGCTTCGGTGATTGCGGGCTCCACGGCCCCTGACTGTGGGGTATCGCTTGACGGGCCGCAGCCAGACAGCAGGATGAGAGCGATAACAAGCAGTGCGGAGTGGTTCATTCGGGTGGTCCTCTTCTTGCGCTGCAGCAATCGCACGCATAAACCGGTTCTAAATCAGGCAATTATTGCCGAAGACAAAACATTACAGGGAGACTTACCATGCTGGGTATCATGCAGGACTGGCCGCTGACGGTTAACAAAATCCTCGAACACGCCAAGCGCATCAATCCTACACGAGAAATCATCACTCGGCGCGTGGAAGGCCATATTGTCCGCACGACCTATGCCAATCTCTTTGACCAGTCCAAGCAGGTCTCGAATGCGCTTATCGATAGCGGCATTCAGTTGGGCGACCGCGTGGCGACGCTGGGCTGGAACTCTGAACGGCATATGGCCTCCTGGTATGGCGCCATGGGCATTGGCGCGGTGCTCCACACGATCAATCCACGCCTGCACCCTGAACAGGTCGCCTGGATCGCAAATCACGCCGAAGACAAGGTGCTCATCTTCGACAAGACCTTCCTGCCTATTGTGGAGGCCATCAAGGACCATCTGCAGACGGTGAAGACTTTCGTCATATACGCTGATGCTGACACGATGCCGGAAAACTCTCTCGGTGCAATCCCGTTTGATATCTGGATTGATGGTCGCTCGACCGAGGTCCGCTGGGGCGACTTCCCGGAAGATACCGCATGTGGCCTTTGTTATACGTCGGGCACTACAGGCGATCCGAAAGGAGTTCTCTACTCCCACCGCTCGAACGTGTTGCACACGCTGATCACGATGGGCAAGGATGTGATGGGCATGGGCGCTGACGATGTGGTGCTGCCGGTCGTGCCGATGTTCCACGCCAATGCGTGGGGCCTTGCACTGTCCTGTCCTGCTGTCGGCTCGAACATGGTAATGCCGGGGGCACAGATGGATGGCGCATCCATCTATGAATTGCTGGATACGGAAAAGGTGACGATCACCGCCGCGGTTCCAACCGTCTGGCTGATGCTGCTGACACATTTGCAGGAAAACAATCTCAAGCTGCCGCACTTGAAGAAGGTTCTGATCGGGGGCTCAGCCATTCCGGAGAAGATTCTTCGTGCCTTCGAGCAGGATTATGAAGTGGATGTTGTCCACGCCTGGGGCATGACCGAAACCTCGCCGCTGGGAACGCTGGGCGCCTTGCCGCCCCATCTCGTGAATGCCGATATCGACACGCGTATGGAGCAGAAGCTCAAGCAGGGGCGCCCGCCATTCGGCGTGGAGCTCAAGATCGTCGATGACGAAGGCAAGGTGCTGCCGAATGATGGCGAGACGTCTGGCCGGTTGATGGTGAGCGGCGCTGCGATTGCAGCTGGATACTTCAAGGGCGTCGGCGGCGACGTGCTGGACGAGGACGGCTATTTTGATACGGGCGATGTCGCCAATATCGACGAGTATGGCACGATGACCATCACCGACCGCGCGAAGGATGTGATCAAATCAGGCGGCGAGTGGATTTCCTCCATCGACATCGAGAACATCGCGGTCGGCCACCCGAAAGTGGCCAATGCGGCGGCTATCGGCATCTATCACCCGAAATGGGATGAGCGCCCACTCCTGGTGGTTCAAGCCGCGCCGGGGGAAACGCCGAGCAAGGAAGACGTGCTGGCCCAACTGGAAGGCAAGATCGCCAAATGGTGGACACCGGACGATGTCGTCTTTGTCGATGAAATTCCGCTTGGCGCCACGGGCAAGATCAACAAGCTGGCCCTGCGCAACCAGTTCAAGGACTACAAGCTGCCGACGGCCTAGTTCGGGCTGAACTCGGGAACTGGACGGGCGGCCGCTTCTTCGGGAGTGGCCGCTTTTCCATTTTTGGAGATGTCATCGATCAGCCATTCCATTTCAGCTATTTCCACCTTCTGAGCTTTGATGATTTCATCGGCCAATTGCTGAACGCGTACGTCTTCTATGCCCGCCCTTTCGCTGGTCATGATGGCGATGGAATGATGCGGGATCATGGCGCGCATATATGATTGGTCGCTTACCGTTGCTTGCGAGCGCACCAGAAGCAGGGCGGTAACAAAGAGCAGGCCACTGCCGACGAATATTGCGAGGTTCTTGCGGCTATCCTGGTACATGTTGAGCATGAAGGCCAACATCACGATCGCCATCGACGCGGCCATGATGAGGGTCATGTAGAAGCGGGTTTCACTCCAATGCACATGGGGCAGGGCATAGGTGTTTAGATACATAAGTCCGAACATGACGATGGCGGAGGTCGTGATCATTAGGCCGAAGCGGAGATAGCTGCCGGAATGGTCCATGGTCTTTCCTTTCGAATTGACGTTGAAGAGGTTCAGTTTGAACGTGCAGGAGCGGACGCTGTTCCGCACGAATCTGTTCCACGAGACTGGTTGAGAGGGGCAGTGTGATCTATGTCAGGTGACAGGGTTCATCCGGAGAGGGCTGGAAACACAATGGATACGACAGAACAGACACAGGATGCCGGATGGCGCGGCACGGTTGCCAAGGCGTCGCTTGCCTTGTCGATCTTTACGGTCTTCTGGTTCATCATCGCAGCGCTTGGCACCAAGCTGGGCCTATGGAACTGGCAGGTCGGGCTTGGTCTGATGACGATCAATTGGGGACTCAAGCTGATCTTCGTGGCGCTCGGTGTCTCAGTGATCGCGGTGATCCTCTCATTGATCAAAGCACCCCGGAAACGCGCTTTCATTCTGGCGTTTGCCTCGCTCTTGATTGCCGGACTCAGCTTTGGGCGCGTCGCGGCGTTTGGCGGGGAAGCGTCCCGCTTGCCGCCGATCCACGACGTTCAGACCGACTGGTCCAACCCGATCATGCCGAGCGATGCCCTGCTCGCCGTCCGGGCCGAGACCGAGGCCATGAACCCGGTCGAAGCTGCACCAATCGTTCCGGAATATGCCGAAGACCGTTGGCCGGGCACTCCGGGGCGCCTCGTGTCCGAATTGCAGGAAGAGGCCGAATTCGATCCGACCCAACAGGATGACCGTGCGGACGCTCCTTATCCGAAACTTGATTCCTATATCACTCAAGCTCCGTCGGAAGCGGCATTCGAGGCCATCCTCACGCTTGTGAAGGAGCGCGGTTGGGTGATCGTTGCCAGTGACGAGACGGCCGGTCGCATCGAGGCAACCGAAACGAGCTTCTGGTTTGATTTCAAGGATGACATCATGATCCGTATCCAGCCGACAGAAGAGGGCGGGTCCCGCATTGATGTGCGTTCAACCAGTCGGGTCGGCCTGTCTGATCTTGGTGCGAATGCCAAACGGGTCCGCAATCTGCTCGATGATATCGAGATCGCGCTGCGCTAGGTATCAGTTATTTCCTTTGTCTGGGCTTCCGGGCCCAGACGAAGGAGCCGTGCTGTCGGCGCAATCGTCCAGCCCTGAATGGTTAGCGAGATTGTCACGATCACGAACACGACATTGAAGAAGCCAACTGAAATCGGTCCTGGTGCGATGACAGGATAGATCGCGAGAAGGATCGGTACCGCGCCGCGCAGGCCCACCCAGCTCAGGAAGACATTCTCACGGAAGGAAAAGCCCATCCATCCCACGCTGGCAAATACGGCGAGCGGTCGAGCGATCAGCATCAATACTGCGGCGCATCCGATGGCAGGCCAGATGTCGTTTAACAGCGCACTCGGCGTAACGAGCAGACCGAGGGTCAGGAATAACACCATCTGGCAGAGCCACTGGAAGGCTTCATTGAAGTCGACAATGCGATCGATTGGTCGCTTCAGTTTGGCCTTGAAACTGACGCCGGCAAGATATGCCGCGAGGAAGCCGCTGCCTCCAACCAGCGACACGCCGGTAAAGATGACGAGGGCGCCTGCAAGGGTCATGATGGGATACGTGCCTATTGGCAGGAAAAGGCGATCAAGAATGCGGGCCAGAAGCCTGCCGCCAAGGACGCCGCCCAAAATGCCGATACCGGCTTGCATGAGCAGAAACAGAGCCATGCCGGGGAGGTCCGCCGGCGCATTGGTCTGTATGGAGGCGACCAGCGTGGTAAGCGACACTGTCAGGAAAATGGCCATCGGGTCGTTCAGGCCGGATTCCAACAGCAGCGTATCCTTCAGGCGTTGTCTCAGGGCTATGCCGCTTTGCTGAACGAGAAGGAAGGTCGCGGCCGCGTCGGTAGAGGCGACCGCTGCGCCAAGCAATAGACCAACTTGCCAGGGCAGTCCCATGAATAGACAGGCCGCAACACCCGTGATGCCTGCTGTAATCAGCACACCGATGGTTGCGAGTAGGGATGCCGGCGCACCAGCGGAACGGAAGACGCTGCGTCCAGTTTCCAATCCGCCGGCAAACAGGATGACGGCCAGGGCCACGCTGCCAAGGTCGAACGCAAAGTTGAAATTACTGAATTGAATACGGCCTGGACCATCTTCTCCCAGCAGCATGCCGATGAGAAGTGCGATCAAGAGAAATGGAGCTCCTGCTCGCCTTGCCAGCGGCATCAGCGCAAAGCTGACAAATATGATGAGGCTGCAAAGGAAGACAAAGAGTTCCAACGGGCATCCTCGGGTCTGAAATGGGGGAACTCTTTAGATAAGAGTGCCGCACCTCGTGCCGCAAGGTGCAGATTCATTCGAATTCAAATAAGTTCGACTCCGCAGACTCTAATCGCGCGCGTATTTATCTTCGTATCGTATGATGTCATCCTCACCGAGATAGCTGCCAGTTTGAACTTCGATTAGGACGACGGGCAGTTTCCCCGGATTTTCCAGCCGGTGAACGGATCCTACAGGGATGTATACGGACTGGTTCTCGGTGACGAGCTTGACGTCCTCATTGATCGTGACCTTGGCTGTTCCGGATACGACAATCCAGTGCTCGGCGCGATGATGGTGCGATTGAAGGGACAGCGACTGGCCCGGCTTTACCTGGATGCGCTTGACCTGAAAACGTTCGCCCATCGCAATGGACTCAAACCAGCCCCAGGGGCGATAGTCCCGCGGAAATTGCTCGGCCTGGCGTGCCTGTTTGGCCTTGAGCTCGGTAACGGCCAGTTTTACGTCCTGTGCGCGGGACGCATCCGCGATCAGCACCGCATCCGGCATGGCAACGGCTATGATGTTCTTCAGGCCGATACCGACGACTTCCAGTCCATTATCTTCGGACCTGATCAGGGAGTCTTGGCAATCCATGACCGTGACATGTCCGCTGGTCGAAACCCCATGCTTGTCCGGCCCGGTTTCGCGCAATACGGCGTCCCAGCCGCCAAGGTCTGACCATCCGCCCGAAAATGGCACGACGCTAAGATTTTCGGTGCGTTCCATGACGGCATAGTCGATCGAGATCGACTGGGCCCGGTTCCAGCTCTCCGGATCGAGCCTCATAAAGCCGAGATCCATCTGCAGGTCATCGACAGACTTGCTCACGCATTCAACCATGCCCGGTTCATGTTTCTGGAAAGCTTCGACAATGCTTTTGACGCTGAACAGGAAGATCCCTGCGTTCCAGAGGTAGTCACCACTATTCACCATTTTAAGGGCATTGGTCGCAGAGGGCTTCTCCACGAAACGCTTCAACTTGATGGGGGACAGACTGTAGTCTTCCACCGGCTTGCTGAGCTCCAGATATCCGTATCCGGTTTCGGGATGTGTGGGCTGGATTCCGAACGTGACGAGCTGGCCTTTTTGGGCCGCATCGACGGCCGCATTGATTGACTCCAGAAATGCATCACTGTCCGGGATGACATGGTCGGATGGTGCGATCAGCATCAGGGCATCTGGTTGGGTCTTTTGCAGATGCAGTGCTGCCGCCAGGATTGCGGGGGCCGTGTTGCGCGCGTCTGGCTCGATCATGATGGAAGCGTCATCGATTTCGATGTCGGTGAGCTGTTCTTGCACGATGAACCGGAAATCCGCATTGGTGAGGACAAGCGGCGGCGTGAAGGCGCCTCCGGTCAATCTCAGCGCGGATGCCTGGAACAGGGATGTATCGCCGATCAGGGGAACAAATTGCTTGGGATAGCTCTTTCGCGACAGCGGCCAGAGCCGCGTGCCTGCTCCACCGCACATCAGTACCGGAACGATGCTGGTCATCGATTTTGCCATCGTTTGCTCTTTCAAATTACCCGCGAATCTCTTGCCTCAGCGCACCAGCAAAGGCCACCCTGAACACCAAGATTTTCCCTGTGTGGCGGGCATTTGGTCCAGTCTGTCCAGGTGCCAGGTGAAAACTGTCTAGCGGTCTTTCGGATCCAGCGCATCGCGCAGGCCGTCACCGATAAAGTTGAGGCACAACAAGGTGACTGCCATCGTGACGGCGGGTGCCAGCAGCATCCAGGGCTTTTCTTCCATCCGGTGTGCGCCATCCGAAATCAGCACGCCAAGTGAGGTAAGGGGCTCGTTCACACCGAGGCCGAGGAAGGACAGGAAGCTTTCGGCGAGGATCACCACCGGGATGGTCAGCGTGACATAGACGGCGACCGGGCCGATCACGTTCGGCAGGATGTGGCGCACAATGATGTCTTTGCGGCTGACCCCAGACGCGCGCGCCGCTTCGATGAACTCCTTGCCCTTGATGGCCAGTGTCTGGCCGCGTACGATCCGCGCCATTGTCAGCCACTCGATCGCGCCGATGGCTGCAAAGATCAGCACAATGTTGCGCTCAAACACCGTCAGCAACAGGATCACGAAGAAGATGAAGGGCAGAGCGTAGAGTACGTCGACAATGCGCATCATGAAATTGTCGACGCGACCACCGAGATAACCTGCCGTCGCACCCCAACTGACGCCGATCACGAGGCTGACAGCCGTGGCGACAATGCCGACCATGAGCGAGATACGCAGGCCGATCATCAGGCGCGCAAGCAGGTCTCGTCCCTGCAGGTCGGTTCCGAGCGGATGCAGGCCTTCCAGCGTCGGCGCAATGGTGCGCAGGTCAGAAATGGTGCTGTATTTGTGGACCCAGACAAATGGCCCGACGACTGCAAACAGAATGAGGAAGCCGAGAATCCACATGGAGACGACGGCGGCGCGGTTGCGGAACAGGCGCGCCCGGGCATCTTCCCAGAGCGAGCGTCCCCCTATAATGGCATTCTGAACCGGTTCGATGCGACCAGTCGGGTCGAGGAGAGGATCAAGATCCGTCATCAATCGTATTTCACTTTCGGATCAAGCAGGGCGTAGAGAATGTCTGCTACAAGATTGAGCAGTACGATCAGGCCCGCATAGACAATGATTGCGCCCATCACGAGCGTGTAGTCACGGTTCAGGGCACCATCGACAAAATATGAGCCGAGGCCGGGCAGGCCGAAAATCTTTTCGATCACCACTGACCCGGTCATGACGCGTGCCATTGCGGGGCCGGCATACGAGATCAGTGGCAGCAAGGCCGATGGCAGGGCGTGACGCGCAATCACCTGGCGTTCGGTCAGGCCTTTGGAACGCGCCGTGCGGATATGGTTGGAACGCATTGTCTCGATGATCGAGGCGCGCATGAGGCGGGAGATGATCGCAATCTGTGGCAGGGCCAGAGTAATTACGGGCAAGGTCATATTGTGCCAGTTCATCCCGATATTCGGATAGGTTCCGAGACCGCCAACCGCGAAGATGCCAGCCCCCAGGGCAAAGATGAAAATCAGGATCGGACCGGTAACAAAGGTGGGGATCGAAATGCCTGCCATGGCGATCCCCATGACGCTGTAATCCGCCGCTGAATTCTGCCTGAGTCCCGCAAAAACACCCAGCAATGTGCCCACCGCTATTCCCAGACCCATGGAGAGAAACCCGATGGTGAGGGAGATGGGCAGGCCGTCTGCAATCAAGTCGTTTACGCTCTTGCCAAGCGTCTTGTAGGACGGGCCAAAATCCCCGACCAGCACGCCGCCGACATAGTCGAAATACTGCTCGTGAACGGGCTTATCCATGCCGAAATAGGCGAGTTGGGCCTGTTCGATCGCAGGCGGCAGTTTCCGCTCCCCATCGAACGGACCGCCCGGCGCGGCGCGCATCATGAAGAACGCCATCGTTATGATGGCAAGCATTGTGGGGATTGCAATTAGCAGACGCCTGAACGTATAGGCCCACGGAATTCGGCTGATGACACGTTGAAATGAGGACACGTACTTAAGTTATTCCGCTGCTGGTAATAGGAATTTGATCATGCCGCCGTCACCGACGCTTGGCATAACGATCCGCAATCCTTAGCTTGTAGCGACAGCCGATCAAGACCGCAGACTCAGGCAGGGACACTAAAATATGGCCGATATTCGCCGCGTTACGGAAGCTTTTGCTGTCGCCCCCCAGATTAACGAGGAGGATGTTGCCCAAATTCAGGCTGCAGGCTTCAAAACCATTGTTGCGAACCGCCCAGATGGCGAAGGCGGCGTAGACCAGCCCCGTATGGGCGCGATTCGTGCCAAAGCCGAATCCCTGGGTTTGGCCTTTGTGGCACTGCCTTTCTCAGGCGCCCCCACCCCAGAAGTCGTCGAGCGGATGAGCAATATCCTGAACGAAGCGCCTCAGCCGGTGTTGGCGTATTGCCGCACCGGGACACGATGCATAACGGCATGGGCCCTGACTCATGCCGGGCAGGGTACAGGTCAGGAAATCGTCGATGCTGCCGCAGATGCGGGCTATGATCTGTCGAGTCTGCAATCGCTGCTGTGACCATCCTGCTCACAGATGTTGTGAGCAAGTGGTCACACTTGCGCCGCATTATGTGTGTTGTCAGTGATGACCGGTCATGCGAAGGCCAAGACAGGGAGGCGCTGGCCATGAGGCTGTATGCGCAAGAGGAGTGGAATGGATGAGCGATCGTCTGTGGATCACCGATTTCAAATACGATGACGGCGCCATGCTGGTGAAGAAGACCGGGCACCGCGTTCCGCTCACATTTTCGCTGGCGCACGACATCTTCACCTGGTTCTGCTTCTATTTCTTTGCGCAGACATGGCGCACCTGGCGCCGGGTCACCGGACACAAGCGCCCCACGATTGCATTCTATCCTGACAAGCCACGCCCATGGTATTTCATCTGGCCCGTGACACATGTGTCAGGTGCCAAATTGATTGATGACGTCGCGACCGCTGACATTGTCATGCAGTTTGATGACTCCACCGAAACCGACAATACGGTCCCGATGGTTCGTGATGGGGCGAAACTGGTCAATTTCACTTGTGATGATATTTCAAAATCGACCGTCGCAGCCGCTTTCGGTGAGGCTGCGGGATATTCTCTATCGGTTGACCCAACGACCCATCAGGGCCGCATGGTCGAGAAGTCTGAATTGAATGCCGCGCATGATGGCCGGATTCTGGAAGGTCCGCTGGATACGCCCCTGCCGGGCAAGACCTATCAGCGCCTCGTCGACAATGAGATCGAAGGCGGTCTGGTCGAGGATCTGCGCTGTTGCATCGTGGCCGGCTCACCCGTCATCGTGTTCCGCAAGCGTCGGCCCTTGGAGCGCCGTTTCCTGAACGAGAATGTTCAGGTTTTGCTCGACGAGCCTCGCAATTGCTACACGAGCGATGAAATTGCCGTGATTGAGCGGTTTGCTGCATCGATCGGACTAGACTGGGGCGGCGTTGACGTCCTACGTGACCGTTCATCCGGACGAATCTACATCGTCGATGCAAACAAGACGGATATGGGCCCGCCCGTGGCGCTGAAGCTCGGCGCCAAGCTGAGGGCCACACGTCGCATGGCGCAGGCCTTTGCCGTCGCCTTTGCTTCGAAGAAGCGCTGATCGCTCCGGCAAGCCAGGATCGCTGCAAGAGACTAGAATAATATGGCTATTCCCTACGTTCGCGAAATCGAGTTCGAATACGGCATCGTAGAGCAGGTTTCCCCGCTCATTCGCCGCGTAATCGCGAACAATCCCGGGCCGTTCACCTATGTTGGCACCGGCGTCTACATCATCGGTCATGGCGAAGTGGCTGTCATTGATCCCGGCCCGGAAGATGCTGAGCATTTCGAAGCCTTGAAGCGGGCGCTGGAGGGGGAGACGGTCACCCACGTTCTGGTCACTCATGGTCATTCCGACCATTCCCCGCTGGCGACGCCTTTGGCGCAGTGGGCGGGTTGCAAGACTTACGCGAAAAATTGCGGCGTGCCGACCGCCAAGGGCGAGCTTGGCAGTGCAGACGACCTTGGCTTCATGCCGGATGTCAAAGTTGGCGATGGCGACGTGATTTCGGGCCCCGGCTGGACACTCGATGTGATTGAGACGCCGGGTCACACTTGCAACCATCTCTGCTTCGGCTTGCGCGAAGAGAATGCGTGTCTGTCGGGTGATCACATCATGGGCTGGTCGACGACTGTTGTCGCGCCGCCGGATGGGGACATGGGCGATTACATGCGCAGCCTCGACAAGATTCAATCCAGGAAATTCGACACGCTTTGGCCTACCCATGGCGATCCGGTGCGTGGCCGCGAATTCGTCGACCATTTCATCACGGAATACGCCAACCACCGCCGGGCTCGCGAAGCTGCCATTCTTGACCAGCTTCGGGCGGGTCAGTCCTCGATCCCTGAAATGGTCAAGGTGATGTACGCCGAAGTCGACAAGCGCTTGCATCCAGCCGCAGCCATGTCTGTGCTTGGTCATATGATCGAGCTGATCAAGACCGGTGTCGCGGTTTCTCCGGATGACAAACCCACCGTCCGGTCTCATTTCGAACTGGTGAAAACCCCGGTGTGACGGGCTTGATGTCGGTAAATCCGTCCTAGACTGTTTCAACCTTGTTCGGACGCATCAGCAGGCGTTGGATCGCGTCATCGACACTGATTGCGCCTTCAATCACATCCGCAACTGCATCACAGATCGGCATGTCGACGCCGCGATCGGCAGCAATCCGTTTCAGAACCGGCGCGGTTGCGACGCCTTCGGTTACGGCGTTTCGCGCGCCCATGATGTCTTCAAGGGGCTCACCTCTGCCCAACGCCAGTCCGCAGCTCATGTTGCGGCTCGTCTCGGAAGAGCAGGTCAGGACGAGGTCGCCCAGCCCTGACAGGCCGGAAAGGGTTTCGCGCTCGGCGCCCAGGGCAAGAGCGAGCCGGGTCATTTCCGCGCTGCCGCGGGCAATGAGCGCTGCATGGGCAGAGCGGCCCAGGCCCTTGCCGAGTGCGATACCACACGCAATGGCGAGCACATTCTTCACCGCGCCGCCGATCTCTGCACCTAACAGGTCATGCGCGAGGTAAGGGCGGAAATTCGGGGTCGCAACAGCGGCGATCAGTTCGGCGCCAAGGGTTTCATTTTCGATGGCAAAGGTCACAGCCGTCGGCAGGCCCTTGGCCACATCGATGGCGAAGCTCGGGCCGGACATGACAGCCGGAACCGCTTCGGGCAGCTCGTCGGCCAGCACCTGCGTCATGAATTCGCCTGTCTTCAGTTCGATGCCTTTGGAGCAGAGGACAACTGGTGTGCCGGGGCGGATATGCTCTTTCAGTGCCTGCAAGGTTGCCCGTGTGTGCTGGGCAGGGGCGACAGAAAAGAGCGCGTCCATCAGGTGCAGGTCTGCGAGGTCCGATGTCGCCTTGAGCGCGGGGTTCAAAGGTACGCCCGGCAGGAAGACCGTATTCTCATGGCGCGTATTGATGGCTTCGGCCACCTCTGCTTCGCGGCACCAGATCAGCACGTCCTGGGCCTCACGGGTCAGCATCTGGGCAATCGCTGTGCCCCATGCGCCGCCGCCAATGACGCCGAATGTCTTGAAATGTTTCGTCATGCGCCGGAGATTGGTCGAAACCGGGGGGCGGGGCAAGCGGCTCGGTCAGATGAAACTGAACGTGCCACGCTCCTTTTCAGTATCCACGCTGACGGCAACCTTGCGGCCGACGGGCGAGGCATCTTCACGTAACGTCGCGAGCGCAGCGGGGGATGCGACGGCAAGTGCCCGGCGCCCATCCTCGAGGCGTACGAACGCGATGCCTTTGTTCGGTCCTTCCTTGCCATGCGTGACCGTGAAGGTTTCCAGCGTGCCCTCGCAATCCTCGCCACAAAGTGTGACTTGTTCGGTTAGTGTTGCATAGGATTCTGCGGGTGCGAAACGAGTCGGCTTCTGTGTCGAGTAGATCCCGACCGCTTCCTTTGTCATCCAGCCACCATTGGCGAGCACAAGGCCATAGCTGCCGGGATCTGCGCGAAGGGTCGACACCATTTCCGCGATACCGTGCAGGGAATAATTGTTTCCCGGTCCGCCAAAAAAGGGCAGGCCACCCGTCAGGGTGAGTGGGCGCGGATCATTCTTCCAGTCGATGCCCAGCGCGGCAGTTGAAGAGAACACGGCGCATGGAAAGCAGGAATAGAGATCCAGATGCTTGATATCGCCTGTTGCTTTCGCGGCCTGATCCAATGCGCGATCTATAGCGGTCTGCATTGCCCATGAGCCGTCGAGTCTCGGGCGCAGCGAGATCAGATCGTCGGCCGCTTCGCCTGCACCGTGAAGATAGACACGCTTGTCTTCCGGAACACCCAATGCGTCGGCTTTGGAACTGCTCATCAGGATCGCAGCAGCGCCCTGGTTCACAGCGTCCTGGGCGATGAACCATTTCAGGAACGGATCAGCATATTCGTAGTTCGCCTTGGACGGTGTCGAAAGAAACTCAACCGAGCGTTCCTCCGGGAATTGAGAATACGGGTTCTTTGCAGCAACAACAGAGAAGGGCTGGAAGAGTTCGGCCATGGCCTTGCGGTGCTGGCTGCGTGAATGGCCTTCGCGGGCGGCGATGGCGTTTTCGAACAGGCCATAGAAATAAGCTGGCGCGACGATGCCATGCTTGATTTCTTCGCGCGACAGCATCATCGGACCCATGCCGCGATCTTCGTAATCCACATCAGCGCCGTCGGCCCAGTTAATTTCCACATTGTTCCGGCGCGCGCCCTTCGAGGCCCGATTGGCCTCGGAACCGGAGATCAGCACGCAGTCAGCATCGCCCGCATGGATGCGCGCGGCCATCTCATTGACAAGGGCCTGTGGGCTCTGACCGCCAACGGTTTCATAGATCAGCGTATCGGGTGCAGCGCCAATATCGCGCGCCAGCGTGCCGGGAAGGTTGGTGTTATGGCCGTGCGGGTGCGGTGCGCCACCGACTGAATCTTCAAAGATGCGAACAACGGCAATCGTGTCGATGGCCTTGGAGAGGTCTGCACCACTGTCAGAGAGGGCTGCCCTGGACGCGTTGACCATGAGCGACAGGGGCGACGGCGCACCGTCTGCTCCGCTTGTTCCATCCCACTGGCTGAGGCTTTGTCCCACGCCAACCAGAACCGGCAGATCGCCTTTTGCCATGACACGCTCCCTTATCGTTGTGTGAAACGACACCTAGCGTGCGAAATTCGGCAAGGCGAGCCGGTACGTTGGGGAAGGAGGCGATGTTCGGCGCCGTGCCCGGTCAGGTGGGCACGGCGCCTTCAATGCTGGGTCACTCGCCGTTCAGCAGGCCCTTTTCGCGCATGAAGCCAAGAATGACTTCGGCGGCTTCTTCCGGAGAATTGTTCACTGTGTCGATGCGCAGTTCGGGCGCCTGAGGTGGCTCGTACGGGCTATCGATGCCGGTGAAGTTCTTGATCTCTCCAGCGCGGGCTTTCTTGTAGAGGCCCTTCACATCCCGGTCCTCCGCGACGCTGAGTGGCGTGTCGACATAGACTTCAATAAATTCGCCATCAGCCATCAGATTGCGCGCCATTTGTCGCTCTGACCGAAACGGCGAGATGAACGAGACCAGCGTGATCAATCCGGCGTCGGACATCAGGCGGGCGACATTGGCGACGCGGCGAATATTCTCGACGCGGTCCGCATCGGTAAAACCGAGATCGCGGTTCAGGCCGTGACGGACATTGTCCCCGTCCAGCGTGAAAGTGTGCTTGCCTTGGGCAAACAACAGTTTCTGCAGGGCGTTGGCGATGGTCGACTTGCCGGATCCTGACAGGCCGGTAAACCAAAGCACGGCTGGCTTCTGGCCTTTCTGCTCCGCCAGGGCAGACCGATCAACATCCATGGCTTGCCAGTGAATGTTTGATGCGCGGCGGAGTGCGAAGTCGACAAGGCCGAGACCAACCGTGTCATTCGTCATCCGGTCGATCAGAATGAAGCCGCCCATCTCTCGATTGACATCATACGGATCATACGGAATGGCTTGGTCTAGAGACAGGGTTGTAACGCCAATCTGGTTGAGTTCCAGCGTCTTCGCTGGAACATCGTTCAGTGTATTGACATCAATGCCATACTTCGGCGCGTTGACCGTGGCCGTGACAGTCTTCGCCCCCATCTTCAGCAGGTA
This sequence comes from Hyphomonas sp. UBA3195, assembly GCF_002366485.1. Classification (NCBI taxonomy): domain Bacteria; kingdom Pseudomonadati; phylum Pseudomonadota; class Alphaproteobacteria; order Hyphomonadales; family Hyphomonadaceae; genus Hyphomonas; species Hyphomonas sp. UBA3195. Next base: position 108,032 of record NZ_DEXB01000028.1, on the reverse strand, counting down.
GCGGCGACCGGGCAGGAGTGGCGTTTCGCTCATCCAAAGCAGGCGAGCCTGAAATTGGTCAGACACTTCGGAAGGGTCTTCGGCTGAAACGAGAACGTCGCCGCGCGAACAGTCGATTTCATCGTCCAGCGTGATTGTAACGGATTGTCCGGCGATTGCCTGCTCAAGGTCACCCGTCGCCGTGACAATTCTCTGGACGGTGGACTGCTTCCCGGACGGCATGGATTTGACGCGGTCACCAGGTTGGATCGAGCCCGCAGCAATCTGTCCGGAGAAACCTCGGAAGTCGAGGTTGGGTCGATTGACCCATTGGACAGGCATACGGAAAGGCGTGTTCAGGCGGCGATCACCAACCGGCACGGTCTCCAGATAATCCATCAGGCTGGGGCCATCATACCAGTCTGTTTCATTCGATTTGCTTGTAATATTCACGCCCTCGAGGGCAGACATCGGGATTGGCTGGATTTCCAAATCCGTCGCCAACTCGTCTGCGAAGGCGTAGAAATCGTCTACGATGTCGTCATAGGCCTGTTGGCTGTAATTGATCAGGTCCATCTTGTTGATGGCCAGCACGACTTTGCGAATGCCCAGCAGGGATGTGATGAAGCTGTGGCGCCGTGTTTGCGTCAAGATGCCCTTGCGCGCATCCACCATCAGGATGGCGACATCTGCGGTTGATGCGCCGGTCGCCATATTGCGCGTATACTGTTCATGTCCTGGCGTATCGGCGACGATGAACTTGCGCTTGTCGGTGGCGAAAAAGCGATAGGCCACGTCGATGGTAATGCCTTGCTCCCGTTCAGCGGTCAGTCCGTCAACGAGCAGGGCAAAGTCGATATTCTCACCCTGAGTTCCCACTTTCTTGGAGTCGCTTTCGAGAGAGGCCAGCTGGTCCTCGAAGATCATCTTTGCGTCATAGAGCAGGCGACCGATCAGGGTCGACTTTCCATCATCCACGGAACCACAGGTGATGAAGCGAAGCAGGGATTTATGCTCATGCTTCTCCAGATACGCGGCGATATCTGATTCAATCAGGTCGTCATTGAGGCGCATCAGAAATAGCCTTCCTGTTTTTTCTTTTCCATGGATCCGGACTGGTCGGCGTCAATGACGCGGCCCTGGCGTTCGGATGTGGTGGTCAGGAGCATTTCCTGGATGATGTCTTCAAGCGTGGCAGCTGTGCTTTCGACCGCGCCGGTCAGCGGGTAACAGCCAAGTGTACGGAAGCGGACGGATTTGGTCACCGCGGTGCTGCGCAATTCTTCCGGCATTCGGTCATCATCAACCATGATGTCCACACCATTCCAGTTCACGACGGGGCGCGGGGCAGCAAAGTAGAGCGGGACAATCTCGATGTTTTCGCGGCGGATATACTGCCAGATGTCCAGTTCGGTCCAGTTGGACAGCGGGAAGACTCGAACGCTTTCGCCCTGGTTGATACGTGTATTGTAAACGTTCCACGGCTCTGGCCGCTGGCGCTTCGGGTCCCACCGGTGCTCGGCTGAGCGGAAGGAGAAAATGCGTTCCTTGGCGCGGGATTTTTCTTCGTCGCGTCGGGCGCCGCCAAAGGCTGCATCGAACTTGTACTTGTCGAGCGCCTGCTTGAGGGCGAGCGTTTTCATCACATCTGTGTGCACGGCTGATCCGTGACTGAACGGCCCGACGCCGTCGCGGACGCCATCTTCGTTCACATGCACCAGAAGATCGAAGCCCAGCTCCTTGGCTTTCCGGTCGCGAAACTCGATCATTTCCCGGAATTTCCAGGTTGTATCGACGTGCATCAATGGGAAGGGAGGGCGCGATGGATAGAACGCCTTCATCGCAAGGTGAAGCATCACCGCCGAATCCTTGCCAACGGAATAGAGCATGACCGGATTTTCGCACTCGGCGGCCACTTCGCGGATGATGTGCAGGCTTTCAGCCTCCAGCCTGTCGAGGTGGGTGAGGTTTTTCAAAACGCGTACAGTCCTTCAAGCATCATCAGTATATGTAAGTTCTTGATATCCCAGATATAGCGGGCTTGCGTGGGCGATAGACCCGAATGTGTGTGACATCCATAATTTGATCGTTCAGCAGAGCTAAAGCATGCAATATGCCCACCATGAGACGGTTTTGCCTGTCTGTTGTCGCATTCCTACACAAAGTGTCATTATCCTGGCGGATTCAGGCGGTCTAAATACGCTTTACCCGAATGGAGGTAGAGTATGTGCGGAATTGTTGCGATCACAGGTACGGAAACCGTTGCCGGGCGTCTCGTCGACGGCCTGAAGCGTTTGGAGTATCGTGGCTATGACAGCGCCGGCATAGCTGTGCTGGCGGGAGATGCAATTGAGCGCCGCCGCGCCAGGGGCAAGATCGTCAATCTGGAAGCCCTCATGGCCGACGCGCCGGTTGATGGCCCGACTGGCATCGCCCATACGCGCTGGGCCACGCATGGCAAGCCGAACGAGACCAATGCTCATCCCCATGTGTCAGGCAAGGTCGCGATTGTGCACAATGGCATCATCGAGAATTTCCGCGAGTTGCGTAAAGACTTGCAGGCGCGGGGCCGAACATTCGAGTCTGAGACAGACAGCGAAGTCATCGCACAGCTGATCGACCAGAACATGGCCGAAGGCATGGACGCGGTTGATGCATTCGAAGCCGCGCTGAAAAACCTGTCGGGCGCTTTCGCCATCGCTGCCATCTTTTCCGGCAAGACGGACTTGCTGATGGGCGCGCGCAAGGGCAGCCCGCTGGTCCTCGGATACGGGCAAGGCGAAATGTTCCTTGGTTCTGACGCCATCGCGCTGGCGCCTCTCACGCGCGACGTGACGTATCTGGAGGAAGGCGATTGGGTCGTCTTGACGCCCACCAGCCATGATGTGCGCAACGCAAATGGTGACCGCGTAAACCGTCCCCGCGTGAAATCCGCTGTGAACGAAGGCCTGATTGAGCGCGGCGAGTATGATCATTTCATGCTCAAGGAAATCCATGAGCAACCCGAGTCTCTCGCTCGTTCCATTCTGCCCTATATCGACCAGGCGACGCAGACGCTCAATCTGGGCGAAGTGGCCGATACGATGTTCGCCAAGGCTGATCGGGCTGTGGCGATTGCCTGTGGCACAGCGTATTATGCCGCCCACACAGCGAAATACTGGTTTGAACAGAAAGCCAAACTGGCGTTCGAGACCGATATCGCATCTGAATTCCGCTATCGTGAACCTGTGCTGCCTCAGACCGGTCCAGCAATGTTTGTCAGCCAATCCGGAGAGACAGCCGACACGCTGGCAGCCCTGCGCTATTGCCGTCAAAATGGCACCCCGGCCGTGGCTGTGGTCAACGTACCCGAAAGCTCGATCGCCCGAGAGGCGGCGGCGATCGTGCCGACCTATGCCGGGCCAGAGATTGGCGTAGCCTCCACGAAGGCTTTCACCGCGCAATTGTCTGTTCTGGCTGTGCTCGCCCTTAATGCAGCCAAGGCTCGGGGGCATCTTTTGCCTGGTGATGAGGTAATGGCGGTCAAAAGTCTGATGGCGTTGCCACGCAAGGTGACCGAGGCACTTGAGGCACAAGATGATATCCGCGAGATCGCAAAGACGTTGTCCCCTTGCCGGGATGTCTTGTTCCTCGGTCGCGGACGGTACTACCCGCTGGCGTTGGAAGGTGCACTCAAGCTGAAGGAAGTGTCCTATATTCACGCCGAAGGCTATGCCGCCGGCGAGTTGAAGCATGGCCCCATCGCGCTGATCGAAAAAGACCTTCCGGTCGTTGTGATCGCGCCAAAAGACGAGCTGTTCGAGAAGACCATTTCAAATGTCGAGGAAATCCGCGCACGTGGCGCGCGTGTCATCCTCATTTCGGATGCAGCCGGCATCAAAGCTGCGGGTAACCGGGCTGATCATGTGATTTGCTTGCCGGATGGTGATGATATCAGCCTGCCAGTGCTGGCCGCAGTGCCGTTGCAATTGCTGGCCTATCATGTGGCTGTTGCCAAAGGGACTGATGTCGACCAGCCGCGCAACCTCGCCAAGTCAGTCACCGTTGAGTGATGAGACGCGCCTGATCGTATCAAATACGGATCGTGACCACCTGACCTTGCTGGACAGCGTCTTCCTGGCCTGCCTTACTGATGCAGGATGTGGGAGATTCGTGCGTGCCGACCTATGATTTGAAAGAAATTGAAGCCCGAATCGAGACGGTCCTGGCGGAGAAGGGACCTCGGCTCGGCAAGGAGCTGGCTGACGATCTTTATGGCGTTCCACATCTGGCCTTGTGGCAAGCCTGCTATCAGAGCCGCAAGCTGCACGTGTCCCATTTCGCCAGCTACTATTTGCGATTTGATATCACGCGCGACGATCAGGTGCGGCTGAGCCCTTCGATCCTGCGAGATTTCCTGTCCTTCACCTTGTTCGGCTTACCGGGCCAACGCGACAAGATGATCGAGCGGCAGGGCACCCTGTCGAACATGCATCGGGAGATCAGCCGCGAAAAGCTGTCGGTGGCCCAAGCCGTGATGAAGCAGGTATTCGTCACTCTGGGACGCGACATTCGCAGCCAACTCTGCGCATTTATCGCGGGCGATCTCGCCTACTATCTCGCGCACAATGAGCCACGGGAACACGTCGCGAGCGGGGAGATGGTGAAGGGCTCGGATATCGATATCATCATCATTCTCAGTGAATCCCTGCCGGAAGATGTGCAGGCCCGGATCGACACGGAGATGACCGCGCTGAAGAATTTCTACTTGCGTCATCCAGAGCACCGGCACGAGATTGATTTCATCTGCAAGCGCAAATCGGTGATGGAGCGGCAATTCCAGTATTCTGACATCCATGACAAAATCGCCAGCAAGATTGCCTATGAGTCCATGTTTCTCGGCGGATCTCTGACGCTGTATATGGAAGTGCGCGATGCGATGGTTCGGACCGGTGTTGACCGCATGATTGAGGGTGATTTCGATCACGCGCTCAAGGATCGCAAAAACGCCATGCACAAATTGCTGGAAGCGCACAATGACACAATTGATGAGGAGACGCGCTCGCTGTTCTACTTCTCGCAAGAACGTGTCGAATTTTCCTGACAAGCTGAGTGAAGTGTTTGCCCCTTGGTTATCTTTGGGGTGGAATATTGCTTGGAAGGCACCGACCGCAGGACGAGTTGGATGCCGCTATGGGAGGAATCTTCATGATCCGGTATCGCAACATAAAATCGGTGAAGCCCATTCCGCGGTCCATGCTGGCGGCTGCCATGCTGGGTGCGTCGGCCATTGTGCTGGGGGCCTGCGCAGGCGGCGGAGGAGGCGGCGGCAGTTCCGCTGTCACGCCGATGCCCCCTCCGCCGCCGCCTCCACCGCCGCCGCCCTCGAATCCGTTTCCTGACACAATCGCAGAGCGGGAACAGTTCGAAACGCGCGAGTACAATGCCACAGTAGGCCTGCCCATTATCGGTGCGTCAGCAGCCTATGCACTTGGCGCGACAGGCCAGGGTCAGACTGTGGCGGTCATCGATACGGGGACTGATTCTGATCATCCCGATCTCCAAGGGGCTGTTGTGCAGATGTTCGATGTCTGTGCGGACACTGCCTGTGCTGGCTTCAACGCTGCTGGAGACCGGGTCACCATCACTCGTCAGGATGGCGATACCGACACCGAAGGCCACGGCACACTGGTTACGGGCGTCATCGCTGCGCGTCGGCAGGACGATTTCAGCAGCGTGTTGGACGATAACACGCCGAACGGTATTCAAGGCGCCGCGTATGAGGCTTCCATAATCGATATCCGGGCTGACTCGCCCGGCAGCTGTGCGCGCACCGGGGAAGATGAAGGTTGCGTCTACAACGACGATACGCTGGTCCGTGCGATTGAATACGCCGTGGCTCAGGGGGCTTCGATCATCAACATGTCTCTCGGTGGCGAGATCGACAATGATCCGCGACTGGAGAACGCCGTCCGCGCTGCGGCCGCGGCGGGTGTGCTGGTCGTCATCTCGGCCGGCAATGAAGCTGAACCGGCAGGGACAGATGAAGATGGCAATGACACCGAGGCGGTCGGGGAACGCCCAACCGAGCCTGCCTATATCGCAGGTGAAACATCTTCACTCGGGCGGGTTGTCGCCGTGGGCGCGGTCGACCCGAATGGCATACTGTCGGACTTCTCGAACAGGGCAGGCAGTGCGGCGCAGAACTTCTACCTGCTCGCCCCCGGTGAGGACGTAATCTCGACTGGCCCGGACGATGATGTCGCATTCCCCGGCGACCCGACAAATGATGCCGACAGTGATGGAGACTATTATCGCATTTCGGGGACATCATTTGCAGCACCTTATGTTGCGGGCGCATTGGCGCTCTTGCTGGACGCGTTCCCGAACTTGCAGTCCCAACCTGAAGTCGCTCTCCAGATCCTGCTGGATACCGCGACAGACTATGTAGACACATCGCCCGACCTGATCACGGGCGAGGTCGCGGGTGCTGGTACTGACAGCGTTTCCGGTGTGGGCCTCCTGAACCTCGAAGAAGCATTCCGACCACAAGGCCAGCAGAATCTGGACTTCGGTCTCGAGAAAGTCAGCTTTACCGACGCGCTTGCGCCCAGCGGTGGCGCGTTTGGGGATTGGGCCACCAATTCCGGCGCGTTCAACAGCCTCGTCTTTCAGGACCAGTACCAACGCGGTTTCCGCCTGAATGCCGATGCCATTGCTGCGACCCTGCCGTCAGATGCGCTCGGCTCACGCCTGGTGAATTTTGAAACCCGCGCTGATTGGGCGGCGGGCGAATCCTATGCCGTTAATGCTGGAAACATGTCGTTCAGCTGGTCCCAGGCTCGGTTGCAGGATGATCCGACCGCCCCTTATCAGGAAGACCCGCAATCAACATTCCAGATGCGCTACAGTTTCGGCGAGAGCCAGGTGGAATTGGGACGAGGTGGATCATTGACGCATCTGGCGCCAGATATCTCCCTGCTCAACGAACCCGGTGTCGGGAACGCTTTTTCGACCGGCGGCGCATGGGCGAAATTCAGTCATGCCGTGACGGATGACCTCGTCATGGACATATTCTCTGCCGAGCAGGGCGGTCGCAGTCAGTCCGGCTTCATGTTCGGCCGCGATGCCCAGGATTGGTCACTTCGTGCGGGCGCATCCTTCATTTCGGATGAAGATACGGCGCTGGGTGGAACACTGCAGGAGCGCTTCGGCGCGCAAGACCAGACCGAGATGACGGCATATTCGCTGGAGGGAGCATGGTTCGCCGGTTCCGACTGGGTCCTGTCTTCAGGAATGGAAATGGCGAGCGTCGACCTGCCAGGTGTTGATGTGGAAGGCATCTGGACGAGCCGCTGGTCGGTGGGCGCAGACCGATCACTGGGTGAGGGGCGGTTGCACTTCATCATGGCGCAGCCGCGGCGAGCCGAGACAGGTTTCTTGAACCTCGATGCGCCGATTGGTGTGGATATGAACAGTCAATTGATCCGGGATCTGGTGCAGGCTGAATTGACCCCCAGCGGTCGGCAAATCGATTTTGAAACGCGCTACACATTCGGACTGACCGACACATGGTCTGGCGAGGCCGCAGCTGTGGTCTCCACGTCGCCCAACCATATCAGCGGTGCCGAAGACCAGGAGGCGCTGTGGATGCGGCTGTCGACCCCATGGTAGGCCGCAGGTCATTGCTGGCAGTCGCGAGTGGGTTCATCCTGACCGGATGCGCCTGGTTGCCGTTTGGCGAAACCGCGTGCCCGGAAATCACGGACACGTCGGCATGGATCAATCGCATGCCGGGCCCGGGTCAGTCCGGGGGAAAACTGCACGTTGTTGTCCGTGTTGCGGATGAGCAGTCCTGGCGGCTTGGCTCTGTTCCGACTGAGGATGAGGGCTTGCTGATCCTCAACCTCACGGAAGGTGGGCCGTCCGTTCCCGGAACGGCAGCTTACCAGCAGTCGCGGAAGCCGTTGCCCCAGCGAGTCAAAATAGAATGCCACGGCAAGACCGTGGCATTCATTGACAAAATCACTGTCGCGTATTGAGGCGGCGCTAGTTCGCGAGGCGCTTCAGTTCGTCTACAAGGTCCGTCTTTTCCCAGCTGAACCCACCATTCTCGGTCGGGGTCCGGCCGAAATGCCCGTAGGCTGCGGACGGGCCGTAGATCGCCTGATTCAGCTTGAGGTGCGTGCGAATGCCTTTGGGCGACAGGTCGAACAATTCGCGCAGCGCCGCAGCGATACGGTCCTCGTCTGCATTGCCCGTATCATGCGTGTCCACATAGATTGAGAGCGGCTGCGCCACACCGATCGCATAGCTGACCTGAATGGTACAGCGATCAGCGAGGCCAGCGGCCACAATGTTCTTGGCAAGGTAGCGCGTGGCGTACGCGGCCGACCGGTCCACTTTGGACGGGTCCTTGCCGGAGAATGCACCGCCGCCATGGGGCGCAGCGCCACCATACGTGTCAACAATGATCTTGCGGCCGGTCAGGCCGGCGTCGCCGTCAGGTCCGCCAATGACAAAGCGTCCGGTGGGGTTCACGAAAAACTTGTCTTCGTCCGGAAACCAACCATCGGGTAGGATGTCTTTGATCACGGGGCGGACGATTTCACGCAATTGTTCCAGCGTGGCGCTATCCTTGTGCTGATGGGATACGACAAGCGCGTTTACACCGACAGGCTTTGACCCTTCATACTGCAGCGTAACCTGGCTTTTTGCATCAGGCTCGAGCTCGGGGTGTGTGCCATCATGGCGAAGTTGCGCGAGGCGCTGAAGGATCTGGTGCGAATAGACCAGTGTGGCTGGCATCAGTTCCGGGGTCTCGTTCGTGGCATAGCCAAACATGATGCCTTGGTCGCCTGCACCTTCCTCAGCGTAGAGGCCTTGTCCAGCTTCGACACCTTGCGCGATCTCAACCGACTGGCCGTGGACGTGATTGGCGATTTCCATGTTTTCCCAATGGAAGCCGTCCTGCTCATAGCCGATCCGTTTGACCACATCGCGCGCCGCCTGGTTCATTTCGTCATGCGTGATGACGGCGCCGTTATTGGTGCGCACTTCACCGGCAAGGACAACACGATTGGTGGTCGTAAGGGTCTCGACGGCGACTTTCGCTGTTGGATCGCGCGACAGGAACAGGTCGACAATTGCGTCTGAAATCTGGTCAGCCACCTTGTCCGGATGGCCTTCGGAAACGCTCTCGCTGGTAAATTCGTGGCTGGCAAGTTTCATGTCTGGCTCTCTATCAGTGTTCTTTTACCGGGCAAAAACGACCGTCTTTCCGGAGTTTATGAAGATGCGGTGCTCTGCATGAGCCTTGACCGCGCGAAGCAGGGCGTTGCCCTCCAGATGCCGTCCGCTCTCGATCATGTCAGCCGGGCTGAACGTATGGTCGATGGCTTCGGTGAGCTGGGTAATGATTGGCCCTTCATCCAGATCGGCCGTCACATAGTGCGCCGTCGCGCCGATCATTTTCACGCCGCGGGCATGGGCCTGATGATAGGGGCGTGCGCCCTTGAATCCCGGCAGGAAGGAGTGATGGATATTGATGCACCGCTTTTCGAGACGACGGCAGGCTTCATCACTCAGTACTTGCATATACCTGGCGAGTACGACGAGATCAGCTTGCGTGTCTTCAACGATGCTGAACAGTCGAGCCTCAGCGTCCGGTTTTGTTTCCTTTGTCACCGGAACATGGAACCAGGGTAAGCCCCAATGGGAAAAATCATCCTTGAGCGTCTCATTATTGGAGACGATGCCGACGACATCAATTGGCAATTCACCCCGCCGCGCCGCGTAGAGGAGCGTGTTTGCGCAATGTTCTGATTTCGACACCATCAACAGTGTCCGTACGGCCTCACCTTCGGGATGGACTGACCAGTCCGCACCCAACTCGTGAGCCATTTCCGCCAAATCATCTTCAAGTCCAGCCGGCAGGGCGTCGGTCGTCCCGTGGAAGACCAGTCGTGCAAAGAAGCGGCTGGTTTCCGTATCCCCAAATGTACGCGACGCGGCGATGAAGCAATCATGACGCTCCATCAGTTTTGCCAGCCCTGCGACCAGTCCAACGCGGTCGGGGCAGGCAAATTTGAGGATATAGGGACGTGCCACGGAAGAAGGTTTCCCCTAGTAGCGGTAGTGTTCAGGCTTGAACGGACCGGTCGTCTGAACGCCGATATAGTCAGCCTGTTCGCCGGAAAGCTCTGTCAGCTGAACGCCAAGCTTTTCGAGATGAAGCAGGGCGACTTTCTCGTCGAGGTGCTTGGGCAGCGTATAGACCTTGTTCTCATACTGCTCGCCGCGCACATGCAGTTCGATCTGCGCCAGCGTCTGATTGGTGAAGGATGCCGACATCACGAAGGAAGGGTGACCAGTGGCATTGCCGAGGTTCACGAGGCGGCCTTCAGACAGCAGGATGATCCGCTTGCCATCCGGGAAGGTGATCATGTCGACTTGCGGCTTGATGTTCGTCCATTCGAAATTGCGCAGGCCTTCGACCTGAATTTCATTGTCGAAGTGACCAATGTTGCAGACGATGGCCATGTCCTTCATCGCACGCATATGGTCGACGGTAAGGATATCCTTGTTGCCAGTCGCGGTGACAAAGATGTCGAATTTCGGTGCGGCTTCATCGACCGTCAGGACTTCATAGCCGTCCATCGCGGCCTGAAGGGCGCAGATCGGGTCAACTTCGGAAACGGCAACGCGCGCGCCGGAACCGGACAGTGACGCAGCCGAGCCTTTGCCAACATCGCCATAACCGGCGACGAAGGCTTTCTTGCCAGCCATCATCACATCCGTGCCGCGACGGATCGCGTCGACCAGAGATTCCTTACAGCCATACTTGTTGTCGAACTTCGACTTGGTGACGGAGTCGTTCACATTGATGGCGGGGAAGGGCAGCTCACCCTTCTTCTCAAGCTGGTAGAGACGGTTCACGCCGGTCGTCGTTTCTTCCGACACGCCGCGGATCGCTGCCTTGGTCTTGGCAAACCAGCCAGGGGACGCAGCAAGGCGCTTCTTGATCTGTGCGAAGAGGAACTTTTCCTCCTCCGATCCTGGCTTTTCGAGGAAGGCCGGATCGGATTCGGCGCGCTCACCGAGGATCAGGTACATGGTGGCATCGCCACCATCATCGAGGATCAGGTTCGCCCCGGTGCCGTCATGCCAGTGGAACATGCGGTCAGTGAATTCCCAGTACTCTTCCAGCGTTTCACCCTTATAGGCGAAGACCGGTGTGCCATTGGCTGCGATGGCGGCGGCGGCATGATCCTGCGTTGAGTAGATGTTGCAGGAAACCCACTGAACGTCGGCGCCGAGGGCTTCGAGCGTCTGGATCAGCACAGCCGTCTGGATCGTCATGTGCAGGGAGCCAGCGATCTTCGCGCCCTTGAGCGGCTGCGACGGGCCGAACTCTTCGCGCGCGGCCATCAGACCCGGCATTTCTGTCTCGGCGATGGCAATTTCCTTGCGACCATACTCGGCGAGGGAAATATCGGCGACGCGGTAGTTTTCAGCCATATCAATGATCCTTTATATGTTTGTATCGCGGCTAACACGGTGCACATGAAAAGGCAACGCGCGAAGTGCTCACTTTCAAGCCCGCGCACCCACATCCCCTGGAAAATTGACCGCTGTCCTGCCGCCCCCACGCCCGGACCGGTTCGACGCTTGGGTAGAATGCCTGTTGGCAACCTGGGGTGGGGCAGATTATGGGTAGTCTTTATCCTGGAGGCGCATGTTGTCTGTCTCGTCAGATCCGTGGGGATTTATTTTGTTACCGTGGGGGTTCGCCATTGCGCTCTGGTGGCCGAAGCGGCACGGCACGGTCATCGAAGAGTCCCGTGTAGGCCTGACAAGACGCTTCGTTGCGTTCTATCTCGATTTTTTTGTCATAGTTATGGGAGTGTTCCCGGCGGTGTCTCTCCCTGCCTTGGTAATGGAGTATATTGCGACCGGCGCATGGCAGTGGAGTTTTGAGCGCGAGGTGTTGATGTCGAGAGATTGGGTATCGCTTGTCATCGGCCTGGCCTCCTGTTTTGGAGGCTATTACTATTTCAAATGGCACTTCGACCGGGGCGCCCAGACCTTTGGGCAGCATCTGCTGAGATTCAAGGTGCTGCCATCTCGCGACCATCCAAGTTTTGGAACGCGGACATTCGTAGCTTGGCTGATCTTGAGCTGGTGGCCATTTTGGCCGTGGACGCTGTTCCGAAAAAGACAGGATTACATGTGGGACACGACATCCGGAACAAAGGCGAGACGAGTAGCTGTGTCCTAGCCAGAGGAGAGTCTGTCGCTTCTAGCTACCCGTTGAATGCCCGGATCGCATCTATGACGCGTGTCTGGTCCGCCTCTTCCAGATAGGGGTGCATCGGCAGCGCAATCACGTGTTTGCTCGCTGCTTCCGTGACGGGCAGCGTGCCGTCCGCGGGTTTGAACCGGGCGCAGAAATCCTGCTCGTGGATCGGCACCGGATAGTAGACGGCGGTGGGGATCCCCTGCGCCGAGAGATGCGCCTGAAGGCCGTCGCGGTTTTCATGCTCGATGACATATTGCGCCCAGACACTCTTGCCGCCCTCAATGACGCTCGGCACGCGTTTGACATGGCCGGTCAGGCCCGCGGCATAGCGATCTGCCACGATCTGGCGTTTCTCGATCTCGTCAGCGAAGATTTTCAGTTTCTCCAGCAGGACTGCGGCCTGGATCGTGTCGAGGCGGGAGTTCATGCCGACGCGCAGGGAGAGGTATTTCGGGTCATGATGGAAATTGCGCTCGGCCGCATCGGTCGGGGTGACCTTGCCATAGACGCGCAGGGATTCGATCCGCTCGGCGAGTTTGGCGTCATTCGTGATGATCGCGCCGCCATCGCCGTAACAGCCCAGCGGCTTGGCAGGGAAGAAGCTGGTCGTGGCAATATCGGCCCAGTCGGACGGGTGCTTGCCGTTCAGCGTACAGCCATAGCCCTGCGCCGTGTCAGCGATCAGTTTCAGGCCGAACTCGTCGCAGATTGCCTTGATTTCGGGATAGTTGGCGGGCTGCCCGAACAGGTCGACGGCGATCACGACTTTCGGCGTCAGCTTGCCCTCGGCTTTCACGGCCTCAATCTGCTTGCGCAGATGTGCCGGGTCCATGTTGTAGGTCTCTGGCAGAATGTCGACGAAGACCGGCGCAGCACCAAGCCAAGGCACGACTTGAGCCGTCGCGACGAAGGTGAAGGATGGGCAGAAAACGGCGTCGCCGGGCTTCAGTTCCCACGCCATCAGCGCGAGCGCGAGGGCGTCTGTGCCATTGGCGCAGCTGACGGAATGCGCAGCGCCACACCAGGCCGCAAGCTGGTTTTCCAACTCGGAGACTTCGGGGCCAAGGACGTATCGCCCGCTTTCCACCACGCCCTGAATGGCCGTATTGATTTCGGCTTCGATGCGCTTGCGCTGTGCTTGAAGGTCAATGAAGGGGATGGACACGAGGAACCTGCCTGTTCTGCGATCTGATGCTGGCCGAATACGATCAACCCATAATGGGTGCAAGTCACGAGCGGTTACAGACTAATTCTGCGAATGTTTTCACACTCATGCCTGCGGGGAGTCGCAGCATGAGGGATTGTGAACGAATGCGACTGAATAATGTGCCGATTGGTTGCTGTGACAGCGGACTTGGTGTAGCCCGGAAGGCGGGCCGGGGCGACCATGACAGGGGCGTAATGTCTGGAATTGAACGACTGGCAAAAGCCGACAGGGCGCCGCTTTTTTATCTCGGTTGCGGGCATGTCGGGAAGTTTGCTCTGATACGGAGTCGCAACCCAATCCCTTTTTGCGAAATTACAGGATTTGCTAAATGAAACGATATGTCGTGACGGGTGGCGCCGGATTCATCGGATCTGCGCTTTGCCACCTGCTATTGTCGGAAAGCGACGCCGAAGTCGTGGCTGTGGACCGCATGACTTATGCGGCTAATCAGGTCACGCTTGACGAATTGAGCTCTCAGGCCGGTTTCCGTCACATAGACGCTGATGTTCGAGATGTTGCGCGCATGACGGAGATCGTTCAGTCGGTCAAACCAGACGTCGTTTTTCATCTGGCCGCTGAGACGCATGTTGATCGTTCGATTGATGGGCCTGCGGAATTCGTCACGACCAATGTTGTGGGCACATATGCGATGCTCGAAGCGGCTCGGACATATTGGTCTGACCTACCTGACGAGGCAAAGCAACACTTTCGCTTCGTACATATTTCGACTGACGAGGTATTCGGCTCTCTGGGCGCGGAAGGCCATTTCAGCGAGACGACGCCATATGATCCGTCATCGCCTTATTCTGCCAGCAAGGCCGGGTCGGACCATCTGGCAAGGGCGTGGCAGCGCACTTATGGGCTGCCGGTTGTGGTCTCCAATTGTTCAAACAATTACGGACCGCGCCAGTTCCCCGAGAAACTCATACCCTTGATGGTTCTGAACGCTCTGGAAGGCAAAGCCCTTCCGGTGTACGGCACGGGAACCAATGTGCGCGACTGGCTGCATGTTGAAGATCACGCCCGCGCCCTTAAGATGATGGCTGAACATGGCGTGCCGGGTGAGGTCTACTGTGTTGGCGGCGGTAGCGAGCGGACAAATCTGCAGATCGTGCACGAGGTCTGCCGAATCCTGGACGCCCGGCGTCCGGAAAATGCTCCTCATGCAGATCTGATCGAGTTTGTAACCGATCGTCCGGGGCATGATTTCCGGTATGCGATTGATGCGTCCAAGATCGATACGAAATTGGGCTGGACCCCAAGGCAGGATTTCGAAGCTGGTCTTGAAGAGACAATTGACTGGTATTTGACGCATGAGGCCTGGTGGCGGCCCCTGCGAGACAAGCACTATAGTGGCGAGAGGCTGGGTGTTAAGGCATGACACGCATCCTTGTCGTTGGAAAGTCGGGGCAAGTCGCGCAAGCGCTGGTCTCGGTAGGGGGTGATCGGGTCATTTGTCCGGGGCGTTCGATCGTGAATTTGCTGGACGCAGACTCGCACCTCAGCGCGCTCGACAGGTATGAGCCCATGGCGGTGATCAATACGGGGGCATTTACCGCAGTCGATGGCGCCGAGGCAGATGCTGACGGCGCCTATGCTCTGAATGCTGAAGGGCCGGGCAATCTGGCGGTTGCGTGCGCTCGGCGTGGCGTGCCGCTCATCCATATGTCGACAGACTGCGTGTTTGATGGCGCAAAGGATAGTCCTTACACGCCAAATGACACACCGAATCCGTTGGGCGTGTATGGCAAGACCAAGCTTCAGGGGGAGGTGGCTGTTCGCGAAGGGACTGAACGATCCCTGGTTGTGCGGGTGTCGTGGATATTTTCGCGATTTGGTGGAAATTTCGTGCGGACCATGTTGAGGGTGGCGCAGACCCGCGACGCAGTGAGTGTTGTGAGTGATCAAGTTGGTTGTCCAACGCATGCGCCCGATCTCGCACGGGCTCTGATCACAATCGCTGAACAGGCGGCCAAGCCTGGCTTTGGTAGCTGGGGTGTTTACCACGTTGCAGGGGCGGGAGAGACCGATCGCGCATCCATGACGCAGCGGATCTACGAGGTCAGCAAGGAGCTGGGCGGTCCGGTCGCCGATGTGAACGGTATTTTGACGGCGGACTATCCCACGCCGGCGCAAAGGCCCCTGAATGCGCGGCTTGATATGGCCGAGACCCGCCGTGTTTTCGGAATTGAAATGCCTGACTGGAATATTGGCCTTTCCGAGACGGTTTCCGCGATTATTGCCGAACCTGCACAATAAGGCTTTCGACCCGTGCGAAGACACTTTTCAGCTGCACATTCGGCTTCGAATTTTTATCTTCTTCGCCCAGTCCCGATGAAAATCGGCATGTCTATACGCAAGACGCGCGTCCGGGCGATGGCAGTGCAGCTTAAATTCAGTTAGCGGTTGACCAGCCTCGCCGAGATGGTCCAAACCAAGCGGACAATTGCTATGTGGAGTGTTGGCGGATGAAGGGCATCGTTCTGGCAGGCGGGACGGGGTCTCGATTGTTCCCGTTGACGAAGGCTGTCTCAAAACAACTGATGCCGGTTTACGACAAGCCGATGATCTACTACCCGCTGAGCGTACTCATGCTTGCCGGTATTCGAGACGTTCTCATCATCACGACGCCCGAGGATCAGTCCCAGTTCAAGCGACTGCTGGGAGATGGGTCGATGTTCGGAATCAACATCGAGTTTGCCGTCCAGGAGCAACCGAACGGTCTGGCCGAAGCGTTTATTATCGGCGAGGACTTTGTGAAGGGCGGCCCGTCAGCCCTGGTCCTTGGGGACAACATATTCTACGGCGCCAATCTCGGCTTGATGTGTGCGCAGGCGGCTGCACAGGCCGACGGAGCGACAATCTTTGCCTACAAGGTTGCGGACCCGCAGCGCTATGGTGTTGTTTCCTTTGATAAAGACTTCAAGGCGTTGACGCTGGAAGAAAAGCCGAGCGCACCGAAGTCGAACTGGGCGATTACCGGCCTCTATTTCTATGACGAACAGGTCGTCGATATCGCACGCGATTTGAAACCGTCCGAACGAGGTGAACTCGAAATCACCGACGTCAACCGCGCCTATCTGGAAATGGACAAGCTGAAAGTGAAACAGCTGGGCAGGGGATATGCCTGGTTGGACACTGGGACACATGACAGTCTGCATGAAGCATCCAGCTTTGTGCGTACGATCGAGCACCGGCAGGGCGTCAAGATCGCCTGTCCGGAGGAGATTGCTTTCGAAAAGGGCTATCTCGGGCGCGAAGAATTGCTTCATGCCGCAGACCAGCTCGGCAAGACAGAATACGCCGTTTACCTGCGTACACTTGCAAACCAGAATTGAGGACAGTGATTGATGAATGTGCGTGACCTTGGCCTTGATGGCGTCAAGGAAATCGTCCCGGCGCGTTATGGCGATGCCCGTGGCTATTTCAGCGAGACCTACAATCACAAGCGTTTTGTTGACGCTGGAATTGAATTGGATTGGATTCAGGACAATCACTCCTTCTCTGCAGAGAAGCACGTGTTGCGAGGCCTCCACTTCCAGACCCCTCCCTTTGCCCAGGACAAGCTTGTGCGCGTCGTTACCGGTGCGGTATTCGATGTGGCCGTGGATATCCGCAAGGGATCACCGAACTTTGGCCGGTGGACGGGGGTCACATTGACCGCGGAAGCGGGAAATCAAATCCTGGTACCGAAAGGCTTCGCGCACGGCTTCTTGACGCTGACGCCAGATGTACATGTCATCTACAAGGTCACGGCGCCCTATGCCCCGGACAATGATCGCTCTATTCGGTATGATGATGCGGAAATTGGAATTGAATGGCCTCTGGACGGCGCCGTGCCGCAACTCTCCCAGAAGGATGAACAGGCCGGCAGTCTGCAGGACACTGATACGGGATTCTTGTATCAGGGCTGATCAATCGATACCGTGATACTCCCTGTACCACGCGACAAATCTTTCGACGCCATCCTTGACGGATGTTGAGGGCCGGTACCCGACGGCTTCCGTCAGCTTGGTCACATCGGCATAGGTGTTTTTCACATCACCCGGCTGCATCGGCATCAAGTTGCGTGTGGCCTTGCGCCCCAGGGAATTTTCCAGAGCCTCCACATAATCGAGCAGTTTTACGGGCTGGTTGTTGCCGATATTGTAAATCCGGTACGGAGCATTTGACGTTGCCGGGTCTGGCGCGCTCGCGTCCCAGTCCGGATCAGGCTCTGCAACCTTTTCTGCAATTCGAAGGACGCCCTCAACGATGTCATCGACATAGGTGAAATCGCGAGACATTTCTCCATTGTTGAAGATGTTTATTGGCTCACCGCGGACGATCGCGTCCGTAAACAGGTACAGCGCCATATCGGGCCGCCCCCATGGTCCGTAGACGGTAAAAAATCGTAATCCTGTGGTGGGTAGGCGATACAGGTGGCTGTAGGCATGTGCCATCAACTCATTTGCCTTCTTGGTGGCGGAATAGAGTTGTAGCGGATGATTCGCCCCGTGAGATTCACTGTAGGGAGATGTCGTATTCGCGCCATAGGCGCTTGATGTCGATGCATAGACCAGATGGGGCGTTTTGGCTGTTCGGCAAGCTTCCAGCATGTTGGCAAAGCCGACCAGATTTGACGATACGTATTCTTCAGGATGGGTGATCGAATGGCGCACCCCAGCCTGAGCGGCCAGATGAATCACGCGATGAAAGTCATGTGACTCAAAGCAGGCGTTCAGCTCTGCTGCGTTCTCGAGATTTCCCTCGACAAAGTTGAACGAAACGCCTTCTTTTGCCGATGTGTTTTCCAGCTCTTTCAGACGCGCCCGTTTCAAGGCGGGATCGTAATACGCATTCAGATTGTCGAACCCAACGACTGGCACGCCCCGTTTGAGAAGCGTGTTTGCCACATGAAATCCGATAAACCCTGCGCTGCCGGTGACCAGGTAGGTTTTGCTATCTGTGGCTGAGGGCATGTAATCGAATTCCGTGATGGTTCAGGTGAGGGCAGGGACCAATCCAGTTGGTCGTTGCGATACAGAGCGGGCAATCTTGTTGATACTGCGTCGCGGGCGGGCAGGCTAGGTGTCGCGTTTTGCCCAGAAGTTCAAAGTTCCCAACTCTCCCAAGTGCGACATGGGTTTGCTGCGGCTGCGCTTGGCATAGTTTCCAGACTTTCCGATCTGATAACGGAAGCCGAGGCGCGTGAGGATCGAAAGAACATCGTCCAGGGCGATATCAGACGGGTTTGCGCCCAGATGCCATTCCACGCACATTTGTCTGACATTGGCGAGGGCATCCCCAGCGGCCATTAGGACTTCCCCTTCAGCGCCTTCGATATCCAGTTTCAGGAAGTCCACTTCGCGATCAAGATAATCAGCCAGAGGCACTGTTTCGATTGTCAGCTCCTCAATTTCATCGCCAAATGTCCTGCGCCGCTCGGTGAGGGATCCTGCCATACTGTAGTCTCCGGACATGAAGAATGTGGCGGTGCCCGGTTTCGCGGCCAAGCCTTTTTTCAACACTGTTACGTCACTCAACTTGTTGCGGGCGACATTTTTTGACGCCAGATCGTGAAGGAAGGGAACAGGCTCGAATGCCAGAACCTCTGCATTCGGATAAAGTTCCTTGAAGTAGACGCTCGACATCCCGAAATTGGCGCCAGCGTCGATAATGTAGGGCTTCTTCTGATCGGTATCGAAATAGTATTCCTGATCCATGAGGATTTCATGGATCAACGTCCAGATCGCATGCTTGTCAACATAGGTCAGCGTTGAATCGCGCATCAGGAATTCCTGCCCGCGGCACAAATGTTCGGTGAAGAAATCTCGCAGTACGATATCGTTTGGAAAGCCACCATCGGGAATGGGAGCTGTCTCCAAATCTTTCAGGACCGGGCTGTCGCCGTAATACACTTTCAGTCTGGAAATCATGTCCAGGTACTTCGAAAATCCGTCCAATTGGCGCTGCTTCATGGGCCAGGTGCCGGACAGGACGCCCACTGCTTCTCTTTCATTGAGTTGAGAGGTCAGGATGGAATTCCGGACGGAGGAAAGTTCACCAATCGCGGCCTGCACTTCCCCATTTCCGAAGAAGGTCTTCCGGTTCGTCTCACTCAAAGTGTACTCGATAAGGAAGCGGAGATCGTTTCCGAGCGCGTTCCGGATTGACGTGGTCGCAATAGCTGCGGCCTGGACTTCTTCCTTTCCGAAGAAGGTTTTTCGGTTCTCTTCGCTCAAGGCAAATTCGGTGAGGAATCGAACGTCATTTCCAAGCGTGCGACGGATGGATGTGGTCGCAATAGCTGCGGCCTGGACTTCTCCGTTTCCAAAGAAAGCTTTTTGGTTGTCGTTGCTCAGCGCATACTCGGTGAG